>JAHDCM010000374.1 GCA_020629895.1 Bacteroidota bacterium | reverse complement strand
AGCCGCTTTGTGAAGCAAGGACTAGCAGGGCTGACAGCGGAAGACACTGCTAGGACTATGCTGAACAAGCGGCTGTGAGACAACTACAAGCGAATAGCCCGACCTCTTTTTGTCAATCGAAACCTGACAGGTTTCGATTGACAAAAAGAGGTCACGCCCCTATAGAAAACACACCCAACACAACAGATCAACCAGTAATTAAGTAAATAAAACTG
Source organism: Bacteroidota bacterium (assembly GCA_020629895.1). Classification (GTDB taxonomy): domain Bacteria; phylum Bacteroidota; class Bacteroidia; order Chitinophagales; family UBA2359; genus JAHDHP01. The sequence continues at coordinate 3,855 of JAHDCM010000374.1, read as the reverse complement.
TGAATTGGATACGTTTAATAGTAGCTTATGTGCTATTGCTAATAGTGATACTGTTATTGGCAAATGAGCGCGCCTACGCCCAATATTACCACACAGCACCTAGCCCTAGTGAGGATATGGTTGTAGAGGTCGTATTCAAGGGACTTAAAAAGACGAAAAAGGCGTATCTAGCGCATTTTATTCGTACTGAGTCGGGTGGGATATTGGATTCTGCTCGTTTGATGCATGATTCGCAGGCATTGCGCAATCTCCTTTATTTTAGCCATGTTGCTTATAAGGTAAAAGATACTTTAGGTGGCAAAAAAGTGGTCTTTCATTTTAAAGAAAAGATTACCCTCCTTCCTATTTTGGGATTTAACTTATCAGAACAAAATCGCAATTTCACGCTTGGTTTTAATGATTTTCATTGCTTGGGGCGTGGTATTTTAGCGCGTGTTATTTATCATTATTACGATCGTCATTCTATTCAGGGGACTATTTTTAATCCTTATATTTTGGGGAGTAAATGGGGCGGTGGTATTGAGTTTGCGCGGTATGCTACGATAGAGCCAACTTACTTTCCTGCGGGTACAGTGTTTTATGATTTTACACTTCACAAGGCGGGATTACTAGCACAATATGAAATTGATCTTCGGCAAAGAGTGGGTACGCGGGTGTATTATTTGCAGGAAGATTATTTGAGAAATGATGCGCGAAGTTTAGATCAGGTGATGGAGGCTCCTACACAACGACAGTTTCATAAAATGCTATATCAGGTGTATTATAATTGGAATAAGGCAGATGTGAAACGGCAGTTTTATATACAGGGTTTTCAAAGTAATACTTTTCTGGACTTTGCAACAACTTTTGGACAATCGGGGCTGTTCTATAAAGTAGTGAATGAAACGATGTTTTATCATACCGTGAAACAGCGTGGTAATTGGGCGAGTAGGGTGCGGGTGGGTTTTGCAGAGAATAATTTTAGTCCTTTTCCTCCTTTTGTACAGGATAGTTATACGAATGTACGGGGGGTTGGAAATCGTAGTATGAGAGGGACTGCTGAGTTGACTATTAATAACGAATATCGTCAGCTATTGCTGTCGTGGAAGTGGCTGGCGGTACAAGGAGTGGGCTATATAGATTATTCGGTATTGCGAATGCCTGGTGTGAAATTTAATCAGTTATTAAAGCCTGGTGGTGTTAATCAGGAGTTATTTGGAGGTATTGGTTTGCGATTTCATTTGGTCAATTTCTTTGCTGGAACACTGCGTATTGATTATGGTTTTGATTTATTGAATGGTCGCAGAGGTGAATTTGTAGTGGGAATGGGGCAGTTTTTTTAGGTGTCAGGTAAAAGTTCGAGTTTGCCAATCTCATTTCCGAATAAACACCAAGTTTTCTATGGACTAAATGCTATGGTCTAATATACTTTTCCCACAACTCCTCTCCTACTCCTTCTATCCCTCCTTTTAGGTGAGCCAAGTGTTGAAAACCAAGTTGTTGCATATACCAACAAGCGTTGGCACTTCGAATAGCAATACGACAATAGAGATAGTAGGATTTAGTCCGATCTAAATCTGTTATTTCATCTGCAAATTCCTTTGTTTGTTTAATATCTATTAATTCCGCATTAACAATGTGTGCCTCCTCATATTCCGCTTGTGTACGCACATCTATTAGAACTGCATTAGGATTATTAACGAGTTCTTCGAAGAAAATAGGGGCAGGAAGTGTTCGAAACAATGGTGTTGGCATAAAAAATTAAGTGTAATTAGGTGTCTTAAAGTGACATCAACATGTAAAAAAGCATCAAAAGTATAGTTAGCCGTATAATGCTTCTCACTAGAAGCAATAAATACTTAGTACCTTTACATTCCTATCACTGATAATTGTACCCAAGATATAGTAAAGATAAAATAATTAATTACATGAAATTTAGTGAATTTAGCTATAAGCGTCCAGACATGGAACGTTTTCAAGAAGATTTTAACTCCTTACTCACTCAATTTAAGTCGGCTCAAACAGTAGAAGAACAAAATCGGGTTATGAAGTTGATCAATAAGCTTCGTTCTACCTTCAATACCATGTTCAATATTGCTCAGATCAATTATAGTACGGATACTTTTAATAAAGATTATGAAGCAGAACAACGTTTTTTTGATACCAATGAACCGATTTATAAAGGGCTAGAAACAAGTTTTTATCAAGCCCTTTGTGCCTCGCCTTTTAGATCAACACTACAAACTATTTGGGGCAAACAATTATTTGACATTGCTCATGCATCTTCCGAAGTCTTCCATCCTGATATTTTAGAATCGTTACAAGCAGAAAACAAACTGATTAGCGAATATATGAAGCTGATTGCTTCTGCTAAAATTGATCTTGATGGTACAGAACATAATCTCTCTAGCCTGCGTCCTTTGGAAATGTCGCCTAATCGGGAAACAAGACGTAAAGCAAGTCAAGCAAGGTGGCAATTTTTTGAAGCCAACAGTCAACAACTAGATCATATCTTTGATCAATTGGTAAAATTGCGTCATCAGATGGCTCAAAAATTAGGTTTTGCTAATTTTGTAGAGATGGGATATAAGCGGATGAAACGTACCGACTATGATGCCAAAATGGTAAAGGGTTATCGTGATCAAGTACTAGCGGTAGTTGTTCCTATTGCCGCCGAATTGCGCCAGCGTCAGGCAAAACGCATTGGGGTCGAGCAACTAAAATATTATGACCTTCCTTTTAATTTCCGTTCTGGCAATCCGAAACCAAAGGGTGATCCGAATTGGATTATTAAACATGGAAAAAAAATGTACGAGGAATTGTCGAATGAAACAGGTGAGTTTTTCAATTTTATGCTCGACAATGAATTGATGGATTTAGTAACTCGTAAGGGCAAGGCAAGTGGTGGTTATTGCACCTATATTTCAGGATACGATGCCCCTTTTATTTTCTCGAATTTCAATGGCACCTCTGACGACATTAATGTACTCACTCACGAGGCGGGACATGCTTTCCAAGTGTACATGAGTCGCTCTTTTGAAGTGCCAGAATACTACTGGCCGACTTACGAAGCCTGCGAAATTCACTCTATGAGCATGGAGTTTTTAGCTTGGCCTTGGATGGGACAGTTCTTTCAAGAAGATGAAGCTAAATTCAAATTCGAACATTTGAGTGACGCAGTGATTTTTCTTCCTTATGGGGTGAGTGTAGACGAGTTTCAGCACTTTGTGTACGAAAATCCAGAGGCAACTCCAGATGAACGCAAAACTGCTTGGCGAAAAATTGAGCAAAAATACCTTCCCTGGGTCGATTATGAAGATAATGAATTCCTAAACCGTGGTGGCTTTTGGCAAAAACAAGGACATATTTTCGCTTCTCCGTTTTATTATATCGACTATACGCTCGCTCAAATATGTGCGTTCCAGTTCTGGGATAAGTCCGAACAAAATCTATCTGGAGCCTTTGATGATTATCTACGCCTTTGTAAAGCAGGTGGTAGTCAGTCGTTTTTAAATTTGGTAAAATATGCCAATCTTTCTTCTCCTTTCGAACAAGGTTGCTTAGAAACGGTTGTGCAGCCTGTAAAAACGTATTTAGAGGCGGTGAATGATATGAGCCTATAAGTTTTTTTGGGCGTGCCGTGTATAAAAAAAGCGCAATCTTTTACTACTTGCTCCCGACAGCGTCCTCGCTGGTGGTCACAAGTAGCAAAAGGCTGCGCTTTTTTTATACCCGTCGGGCTATTCACTTATAGTTAGCTCACACCCACTTGTTCGCCTATATTTGCTGGCAGTGTCTTCCTTCGTCAGCCCTGCCAGCAAAAGGCTCTCAAAGTGGCTGTTTCACTAAGCTATCGTTTCTATCCCTCACGCGGTA
>JAHDCM010000373.1 GCA_020629895.1 Bacteroidota bacterium | reverse complement strand
CGTAGGGGCTAGGGCTGCTAAACGCCTAGCAGTGTCTTCCTTCGTCAGCCCTGCTTGGCGAAGCATCCCTACACACCTACTTCACCAAGCTACCGTTACTATCCCTTACGCGGTAAATGTTTGAACGATTCACGATTGAACGTCCGACGGAGTTGCCGCCAGCGTCATCGCTGGTGGTTTGCCCGACAAATAACAGCGGCTAGGCTGATTTACCTTTTCTCGCACATTGTATATGAAGTATTATTAAATGTATCACTTTTACAAAGGTATAACGCGGTAAATGTACAATGTACAACGAGCGTACTTTTCCTACTCATTATACCTCGTACATTTTACAATAAACGGCATAAAGATACAGCGAAAAACAACTACCAACTTGTACAAGCATACCCCCAAAAAGTTTTTTTCAAAAAAAATGTCCCACCCTGTCCTATTTCCAAATACTCATTCGTCATCTGGATGAAAGTCAAACAAAACAATTTAATTCACCAAATAAAATTTAGTATCATGACACAATTTATGATGATCTTCCGTAGTACTCCATTAGCGAATGTACAACTTTCACCAGAGCAAATTCAAGCCAGTATCCAAACATGGACAGAGTGGATCGGAAACCTAGCTGCACAAGGCAACTTTGTAAGCACCAATCGCATTGGCTTTGAAGGCAAAACAGTTAAGCCAAACAATATCATTACCGAAGGTCCTTACGCTGAAGTAAAAGAGGTAGTAGGAGGCTATATGCTCGTCAAAGCCAACTCTTTAGATGAAGCAGTTGAATTAGCACAAGGATGTCCTATTTTAAAAATAGGCGGGCATGTAGAAGTACGAAATATTATGGCACTCAATTAAGGAGACAGGTTTCAGGAGTCAGTAAAACCTGAAATCTTCAGATAAAAAAACTATTATTAACTCAATAAAACTTAATATCATGTCAGAATTTATGATGCTTTTCCGTAGCACTGTTCCAGCAGATTACAACCCCACTCCAGAACGCATTCAAGCCAGTATTAAAGTTTGGCAAGACTGGATTGGCACCATTGCAGCACAAGGCAAATTTGTAAGCACTAATCGCCTCGGATTTCAAGGACAAACCATTAAACCAAACAATGTCATTACTGATGGGCCTTATGCCGAAGTAAAGGAAATTATAGGCGGCTATATGATTATTAAAGCCGACTCGTTACAAGAAGCCGTAGAACTTGCAAAAGGCTGCCCGATCTTACAGACAGGCGGGCATGTCGAAGTACGAGATATTATGGTACTCAACTAGTCGATAGCCCAAAAATTCGGAGACTTCAAGCAGACCTCCAAATAAAAACTAAACATTCCATCGACTATCGACCTAAAAAAATTATTATTATTAACCAAACAAAATTTAATACCATGTCAGAATTTATGATGATTTTTCGCCACACACCTTCAGCAGATTACCAACCTTCGCCAGAAGAAATGGAAGCCAGTCTCAAACAGTGGCAAGACTGGATTGGTAGCATTGCTGCACAAGGCAAATTTGTAAGCACCAACCAACTTGGCTTTAATGGAAAAACCATTAAGCCAGGAAATATAATCACTGATGGCCCTTATGCCGAAGTCAAAGAAATTGTAGGAGGCTATATGATCGTTAAAGCCGATTCTTTAGATGAAGCGATTGAATTTGGTAAAGGATGCCCTATCTTAGCGATTGGAGGCCATGTCGAAGTACGAGATATTATGGCACTCAATTAAGGAGTCAGGAAACAGGTTTCAGGGGTCAGGCTAAATCTGATCCCTGAAACCTAACACCAGAAACCTAAAATACACAACATGCAACTTCTACCCAATCTATTCCGAACCGAGTTTCGAAAAATCGTAGCCGTACTCTGCAAGCTATTTGGACTATCCAATATGCAGGTAGCAGAAGACATAGTGAGTGACACCTTTTTACTGGCTGCCGAAACATGGGGTATGAAAGGAGTACCCGACAACCCAACAGCATGGCTTTATACAGTCGCCAAAAACAAAACCAGAGACTACCTACGCCGTCACACCTTATTCACCAATAAAATTAGTGGCGACATCAAATACAGTAGCGACGCATCAGAAGAAATGCAATTGGATCTATCTCCTGAAAACATTACCGATAGTCAGCTACAAATGATCTTTGCCATCTGTCACCCTAGCATTCCAGCAACCGCACAAATTGGTCTAGCACTCCGCATTTTATGTGGTCTAGGAATTGATGAAATTGCCGATGCTTTTTTGAGTAACAAACAAACCATCAACAAACGATTATTTCGTGCCAAAGAAAAACTACGCGAGCAACAAATAGAGATGGTCTTACCTGCCGAAGAAGAATTACCCACCCGCATTGACAATGTAGTCACTACACTGTATTTGTTATTTAATGAAGGCTACTATTCCGCTTCTCAAAATACCAGTTTGCGAAAAGACCTTTGCCTAGAAGCTATGCGCCTCACCTATCTCCTGATCGAAAATCCGCGCACCAACTCCCCCGCCCTCAATGCCTTACTCTCACTCTTCTGTTTTCACGCCTCGCGCTTTGACGCCCGCCAAAATGAAGCAGGTGAAATAATTCTTTATGAAGAGCAAGACAAAAGTAAATGGGACGATGAACTAATATTTAGAGGTGAATACTTTTTAAATAAAGCAGCAACTGGAAATACGATTTCTAAATATCACCTAGAAGCGGCTATCGCCTATTGGCATACCCTCAAACAACCCAATCCCGAAAAATGGGAAAACATTTTACAGTTATATAACCAACTCCTACAAATAGAATATTCCCCTATTATTGCGCTAAATCGCACCTATGCCCTTGCAAAAGCCAATGGATTTAAGGCAGCAATTAAAGAAGCGGAAAAACTAGATTTAAAAGAATCTCATTTATACCATACCTTATTAGGAGAGCTTTATAAAGACATTGACCATAACAAGTCATTAAATCACCTACAACTTGCCCTCAAAAAAGCCAAGACAGATACCGACAAGTCCCTCATACAAAAGAAGATAAGTCAGTTATAAAGTATTTTTTATTTGCCAAATAATGACTACCTTGTGGCAAATTCCTATGAGACAGTACAGTCTCTTAACTAAACTAAAAAACTTTGCCATGAGTAAATTTCAAGAATGTTTAGACATCTATGCAAAAGAATTTGGAAAAATAGGTGTCGAATTTGATGCAGACCTATTAAAAGCCGTTACCAAAGGCTGTGGTCCTTCTATCTACAACGCAGATGCTTCTAAAGTATCTTCTTCTGATAAAACAGAATTGGATCGTGTAAAAACAAACTTCCTCATTAAGAAATTAGGATTAAGCGAATCGGATGATTTAGATGGAGCGATTAGCGAGGTGGTAGAGCAATTCGGAAAATCAAACCGCAATAAATTCCGTGCGATGTTTTATTATCTACTAGTGAAAAAATTTGGTAAAGAAAGCTTATATACTAGCTAGACTAAACCAATATCATTATAACAGAAAGCCCTCGTTTTTTTGAAACGAGGGTTTTTTTATTGGGAACTCTCTTACTCTCTCTTTGGTTATTTACATATCACCAAATATTCATATCTATGTTTCAGTCTCCCGTTCAATACTACCTCATAAAATGGTTTCTTTTTCGAGGTCGCACCGACTTGATCACTCCCTATCTACAACACTCCTCTTATAAGGTACGCGAAATAGCTGCTCAATTGCTAGGCAAATCTAATGACCCAAGAGTAGTACTTGCTTTACTCCCCTTACTGAATGATCGTGTCAATACTGTTGTAGATGCCGTCATAAAGTCCCTACGAAAATTCTACCTAAGTCCTACCCAAGAAAAATTAATTGAAGCCAAAGAGGCCTTCTTAAAAACAGAATACGCGACCACGTTAACTCCTATCCATAAAAATAACACCTCTACAAACTACCTGCCCAAAATAGACTATCATCGTCAAACCCAAAACCGTTTAATCATTCCTCGTAAAGAATTCATTTAATCTTTACTGCTTACGAATTCGACTCAAGGTTTCTTGTGAAATACCTAGAAAAGAGGCAATATGCCCTAATTTTACGCGCAATTCAATATCAGGAAAATACG
>JAHDCM010000372.1 GCA_020629895.1 Bacteroidota bacterium | reverse complement strand
CTCCATCTCTACGCGGATCGCCTGCTCCACTCAAAACGCCTGCTTTATTACGATAAATAGAATGCGCTCCTCCAAAAAAATGATGTACTTCCTCCCAACTAGTCACCTCTCCGAACTGCTTTATTTTGTAAATCTCCTCTATAAATCCAGGTTCTAAAAATAATTGATCGTGTTCAAAATGTACGCGCGGCACCCTTACTGCCTCCTGTACCGACATATTCAAATCAATGATATTGTGCAATACTTGGAAAATGGCTGTTCGGATACGATTTGCCCCTCCTGTACCTGTTACTATCGACACTTGTTGATCAGCATCTAAAGTGATAGTAGGTGACATCATTGATGAAAGGCGGCTATTTTCTTTCCACGTATGGAAACCATTCGGATTTAAGTCTTCTTCACCTAACATATTATTGAGCATTATTTGCGTCCCAGGTATCCAGTAGCCACAACCTTCTCCCATCGAAGTCGTTACACTCGCTGCGTTTCCTTCTGCATCTAATACGCTGATATGTGTTGTACAACCCCGCTTGGGTGGCAACTTTTTTTGGTAAGATTCTATAAATTCGGGAGCTAAAAATTGCTGACTTAATAATTCATCATAAATAAAAGCGTCCAATTTCTCTTTTCTAGCAACATTCGTTTGGCGCATCACCTCGGCCAATAATTCCAGGTGTTCTTTCGTATTAAAATCTTTTGAGTCAAAGTTGTAATCCTTTAATAAAGAAAGGGCGAAAGCGATCAACAAACCGCCTGAACAGGGTGGCGGATTGGTAAGTATTTGGTGATCTCGATATTGAAAGGTAAGCGGGTTACGCTCAATAACTTCAAAATGCTTAAAATCAGCCATACTTAAATGCCCTCCTCGCTCTTGACAATCCTTCACAATCTGTTGAGCTATTTCTCCTTCATAAAAAGGGCGTTCTCCCTCTCGTTCCATCCACTCTAGGGCATCCGCAAATTGTTCCATCTTATACCGCGCTCCACTCTCTATCAACTGTGTTGTTCCCTTTTTACAAAAAATCTCTTGTCCAGTAGTTTCGTAAGTATAAATTGGAGCTAACATTTTAAACGAACTAGCCTGATATGGACTTACGATGATCCCCTCTCTTGCCAATTTCTTAGCAGGAACCGTAATTTCGGAAATAGGTAAACTTCCTAATCGTTTGTGTATATGTAACCACCCCTTGATAAATCCTGGGATCGCTACCGATGCCATTCCAATATGAAATGTTTGTGCAGCCGCCCCTAATTGTAATTGTACAGGAAAAAAATCAAGTTGCTTCGTATTTCTTTTTTGTCTGGGAGTTTGGCTAAAGAAATCAAACAAACGACTACGTTTGCTTTTTTCTGAATAGCCCAATAAAAAACCTCCTCCTCCTGCCGAAGTGGTACACACCTCTGCAACACAAGAAGCTAACATCGCTGCTAAAGCTGCATCAAAGGCATTTCCTCCTATATCTAAAATATCTCGTCCTGCTTGTGTGGTAGCAGGGTGTCCTGCTGCTATTATTCCTTGTTTTTTCATAGTCTGCAAAGATACATAATCAATCGAGATTGTATGATTTCAACATGAGAACCTCGTAGTCAGATACTAGAAACTTTGCCGATTGTTTGGAGGTATGGTGGAAAGCTACGAAATTCGAACATCTACTAAAAACAAACAACTCAATTATATCATGCCTGTTATTCCATCTAATTATCAATCTCCTTCTTTTCTAATAGGAGGCAATATGCAAACCATTTATCCTTTTTTGTTCCGTAAGGTAAATGGGGTAAACTATACACGTGAACGCATACCTACACATGATCATGATTTTATAGATTTAGACTGGTCTCAAAAAGAACACAATAAGTTAATCATTGTATCACACGGTCTAGAGGGAAGTTCCGACAGCACTTACGTCAAAGGCATTGTTAAAGCTGCCAATTTAGTTGGCTTTGATGCACTTGCTTGGAACTATCGTGGTTGTAGTGGTGAAGTTAATAACTTAACCATCGCTTATCATAGTGGAGCAACAGACGATCTAGAGTGGGTCATACAACATGTCTTGCAAAAATATGATTACGAAGCCATTTACTTAGTAGGATATAGCTTAGGAGGCAATCTCACCCTCAAATATGTTGGAGAAGGGCGGCAACTCAGTCCACTTATAAAAAAAGTAGCTGTAATGTCAGTACCTTGCAATTTGGCTAGTTGTGCCGAAAATTTCAAAACAGGATTTACCCGCATTTATCAACACCGATTTCTCAAAACACTCAAAGCGAAAGCACATATCAAATCCGAGCGTTCTCCTCATATTTTTGATCCTGCTATTATTGAAAAAATCAGTACTATCGAAGAGTTTGACGACCTTATCACTGGCCCTCATCATGGTTTCAAAAATGCAGCCGACTACTACGCTCAATGCCGAAGTGATCAATTTATACCATCTATCACCCTCCCTACATTACTCATAAACGCCAAAAACGACCCCTTTCTTACCCGTTTTTGCTTTCCTTATACCGAAGCCAGTCAGAGTAAATACGTGTACCTAGAAGCTCCTGACGAAGGAGGACATGTTGGCTTTTATGCCCCTGGTGGCAATATGTATTGGTCAGATAGACGTATTTTACAATTTTTGTTGCATCAATAATTTGTTTATAAATCAATTGCAAAATATCGAAAATTGTCACTATATTTAAATTGCCTTATCCATTATTATTCACCCTATATAACATTCTATCTATGGAAGTAAATTTATTCGCCATTATTGTTGCCGCCTTTATTCCTATGATCATGGGATTTGCTTGGTACCACCCCAAAACATTTGGTACCAAATGGATGCAATCGCTTGGAAAAACAGAAAAAGAACTGATGGAAGGCTTTAATATGCCTTTAGTGATGGGCGTTGCTTTAGTACTATCTTTCCTCCTCGCCTTTGCAATTGACGCTTTTACCGAAATGACACACAAAGATGTGGTGGATGGCGTACTTGTATATGGAAGTCATCACACTTTTGGACATGGTGCCTTACATGGCGGCATGATGGGTGTTTTAATTGGACTTCCTATTCTTGTTACCAATGGACTTTTTGAACGCAAAACTTGGACAAATCTTCTAATCAACGCAGGCTTTTGGATTGTTACCTGCGCACTTATAGGAGGACTTACTGACATGTGGAACTAACATTTATCTGGGTAGGAGCTGTTTAAATCATTTCCTACCCTTTATTGCCTAGCATACATCACAAGATATTCTCCCCCCCAATTCATACATTGTTCTCTAACTAATTAATTTGTCCCCTGGCATTTTCAACAATGTAATTCGCCCAGTATGCTATATAAAATATCACTAAAAAATGATGTAGACAAAGTCATTCTTGATGCAGATACTTATCAATTTCTTACACAAGGATACTACAAAGAAATTAACCTACTTAGTAATTTACGAAAGCACCAACGCGGCTATGCTGTTTTTCAACGCATGATTGGTAAAGGGAAATATGAAACGATTTACCTACACAAACTCATCGCAGAAACATTTATCAACAAGCCTAAAGATTGGACCAAACATTGGGTCATTACCTTCAAAGATATGAACCCACTCAATCTACGCCTCAAAAACTTACAGTGGGTCTCCCGCGCCTATATCCGCCGTCGTTCCGACTATACCAATAGCCAAACAGGACAAAAAGGCGTGCATCAAGATGGGAATCGCTATGTCGCAACCATCTATCTGGATGGTTCCAAAAAGCCACTTATTATTGGAAGATATGATACTGCCGAAGAAGCGGGGGAAGCTTATCGACAAAAAAGGAAGGAATTGTTTGGCTTGTAAACACATTAAGATCAAGCATATTACCTGATTATCATTATCTGGGCGTGTCCCCATTTTTGCCAATTGAAACCTAACAAGTTTCAATTGGCAAAAATGGGGTCGGGCTATCCACTTGTAGTTGGCTTGTAGAAAACATAGTCGGCTATATCGCCTAGCAGTGTCTTCCTTCGTCAGCCCTGCTAGGCGAAGCCTCCTTATGTTGCTACTTCGCCAAGCTACCGCTACTATCCCTCACGCGGTAAACAATGAGTGAATGA
>JAHDCM010000371.1 GCA_020629895.1 Bacteroidota bacterium | reverse complement strand
CTCACGCACTTCCTATTTTAATATCACCAATTTCTGTATCTCACTCGCCTTTGCTTGATCAGCTCCTATCACACTTACTCGGTATATATAAGTTCCTCGCCCAATAGGTTCTCCAAACTCATCTAAGCCATCCCATTCCAGATGATCCACCCGAAAACCATCTGCTACAAATTGTTCTCGAATCGTTTTAATAACTCGCCCAGATAAAGACATAATTTGAACAGTTACTGTAATTTCTTCCCCTACTCGATTATGTTCAAACCAAAAAGCGGTTTTATCAAAAAACGGATTGGGATAATTCATAACATTACGCAAGGCCAATTCAGCCGTTTCTGCCACTACAAATTCGGTATAGCCCGTACCCGATTTATTATGTACATCCCAAGCTTTTACCTCAATACTATGCTCGCCAGGTTCCAAGTCAGACAACGGATATTGCACCTCTCCTTTACGAAAATTATCTACCTCACTTTTATAATATTCATTTAACACCAGTACATTAAAATTATCGCCATCTAGTTTAGCCGTCAAATCATGCCCAACGCCATTTCCTACGGTATTAATACCATCCTCATCCTGTAATCGAACAATTAACACCGGATTAGCATTTGTAAGCCCTCCAAAAACAAACTTATCATTATTCATAAAAATATCTATTATTGGCCCTTTCCCATCACCACTCAATCCATCTTCAATACCACCAATAATAATCTCTTCGGTATATCCATGTGCATCAGTTACTCCATTTTCGGCATAATAGCTAATACGCCCTGTTCCATATTGGTAGGAAATATCTTTAGGTACGATAAATGAAAATCGGAAAGTGCCATTTTTCACACTTGCTTTGCCTTTAAAAATCACATTGTTTTGTAATTCGAAATCTTCTTCCCGACTATTTTGATCATTTCCTAAAGTACTTAACTTTAGTGCCTTGTCAAAAACAACAGGATATACAAAACCATCAAAACCATCCAATAATTGCCCTTTAAAGTCACGTACTTCCCCTGTTACTTCCACCGTCGTTAATGCGCGAATAGTATCTACCTCTTCGGTAGTATTTATCAACTTTATGCTCTTGGTCACCACTTGATGTTGTGGATAAGCCAATTTCATAGCAGGATCACCTAATAAAGTAAACTTACGATTATTAATGCCTGTATTGGCAGCATCATTCTTGGCAGTACGCATCGCCTCTCCCAAAGTAGGCATTCTTCCAGTACTTTCATTTGCTGGCTCAAATAAACGATCTAAAAATGCCTTATTCATATCATAATTATCACCTGCCAATACCAAGCGCACGGTCGTAACAATCGCTCCTGCTCCTCCATCAGGTTTTAAAATTAACATCTCACCTGCCGATGTTTCTTCAGGATCATCATACTTGCTAAAACTACAAGTAGCAGTTATAAATAAGGGCAGTTGGTTTTCATTATCCCATTTTTGGATTTCTGCTTTGCTCAAAATTTCTTCTTCTGCCCAACCCGAAGGCCCACCATGTCCTACATAATTCATAATCAAACTACCCGAAAAAACCCGACTTTGAATAGCATCATTGACATCTGGATACCGTCCTCCACCTGGTGTAGATAGTTGGGGATACGCATCACAATATATTTTATAGTAATTATATTCTTCTTCCCATTTACTCAAGCGATTGGCATGACGCTCGGCTTGTCGAAAATGCAAATTTCCATCTTCGTCATCGGCAATAAAAGCAATATCATTGCGCCAAGCTCCCAATGCTTCTTTCGAATCGTATCGAATAATTTTATCTACGACTGCCTCTGCCTCCTCAAGGCTACTAACTGGCAATCGCCCAAGTGCAATATCTAAGCCTAATGTATTCGCGTTCATTCGCGCGCCTTCTCCATCATCTAACAAGGCAAAATAATCATCTGTACAGAAGGTTTGAATCGTCAATACAGATTCTAAACTTTGATAACTTGGAATAATGTTTAGGTCTTCTAAATGGCGACCTATATTTTTATAATCATAAGAGGCATCACCTACCAACAACAGATAACGGGGCATTTTGGCCACATCTGATTCTGCCCGATCATAAAACATTTTGACATAGTTGCGAATAGCTGTTATATCGGGGGTTCCTGAAGAGAATTCATTATATATATGCTCAATATCTGCTACTACCACTTCTAAGTTGCTATGTTCTTCTCGATAATTTGCCAAGCGGTTGGCGGTACTCAAAAACATTTCAGGAGCAATAATAAGCATATCTGGAAAATCCAAAGCATGTAAATTTTGTGGAGCTATTTCCCCAATTGCTTCAGGTTCATAATACTGACTTCCATCAAAAGCAATAAATTGACGCAAGGTAGTAGTAGGCATTGTAAACACCTGTTCACTACCTGTTGTCGTTGCCTGAATTTGCCGCACATCAGTTGGGTTAGTAATTTCCCAAATGCTTGCTCCACTAGCTTTCGCTAATCGAAACTCACTTTGCAACCCCGCACCTACTGATTGCATATCTCTAAAGGACATTTGCCCTCCTGTGAACGCCAATTGACGACGTACATTGAGTGCTAAATAATCTAACCAGCCTTCGGCAGTAACATCGCTTTTGGTATAATTTATCTGTACATTCACTGCATCACTACTCGCTGGTAATTTTTCGACCATAATAGTTGAGCGCGCTTTCGGGTCTTCAAAACGAACGCCAGAAGTACTGATATAACTCGAATAAAGACTAGCTCCATTTACATTCACCTGAAAACGACTAGGCGTATATACCGACTTAGCAGCAAAACGCCCTGCTACAATCATTTCGCTATCTGTAATAATATTTGGAAAACTGAAGGTCGGTAGGTCTTGGGTTAAAACACCATCAAATACTTCTCCATACCAACGCCGGCCACTTTCACCAATATTCCAAGTTTCTATTTCATGAATGGCATAGTCATCAAAGCCCTCTACGGTATTATTGGCTTGTGCTGTTGGTGTAAATGTATTGATACGTTTTCCTGATCCTATATCTACATTGAGAAAATAATGGGTATAATCACTGTAATAATGCCGTTGAAAATCATAGCGTTGGCTGGCTTCATTCCATTTCCACTGATGGGGGGCTTGCCCATAAAATAAGACATAATCGTCGCCATCAAAAAGGCCATTGCCATTTTGGTCATTCACCGAAATAGCATTTTCCATAAGATCATCGGTATAATCCTTGCCCGCTTCTTCTTCTAAGGTACCTCCTCCATTTCCATAAATGCGAATATTATCAGTAGCTACTGTTTCATCAATACCTAAAGCCTGTAAAAAGGCAACATCAATACGGTGAATACCTTCTTTTTGAGTTCTAAATTTATAGAAGGTACCTTGATTGAGGATAGAATTATTGGTATAACTATTATTTCCTGCCTTCGCATTAAAGGTATTGCGTGGTGAGTCTGTAATAGTTATTTCCATATCAAAAGCAACTAAGCGTTCTACTTCTCCTTGTGCGTTTAATCGAAGTGGGAGCATACTCACTTGCGCAAAAGGCTTTTTTTGTATTAAAAGCACTTCTTTCTCAATACTCACTTCATTTTTTAGGTAGTCGTTTGCCTTTTTTTGCAATACACTATTTAATGCAATGACTTCATACTGTTCATTGCTTAGTTGTACCTTTAATGCTCCATTTTTAGCGAGTGGGATTTGCTGCACATACATCGGAAAGGGATGTTGGGAGGGGCTAAACTTGGCTGCCTCAAAACTAGGACTTTCTGTAAATTGCCCATTTCCTATCCACACTTCACGCGTTTCACCTGTCCAATTGAGTTGGATATTTTTTTGACTTTGCGCATATCCTGTACTAATTTGGAAAACAATGCTCCATAATAATAAACTGATTATTCGTTGGTACATATATGGGTGATTTAATGATTAATACTGTGCCTATTCGCGTGAGGGATAGTAGCGGTAGCTTGGTGAAATAGCCACTTTGTGAAGCAAGGACTAGCAGGGCTGACGAAGGAAGACACTGCTAGGACTATGCTGAACGAGTGACTATGAGCCAACTACAAGCGGATAGCCCGACCTTTTTTCGCCTCGTGCCTGTTGATGCGTGAACGCATTGACA
>JAHDCM010000370.1:1997-4087 GCA_020629895.1 Bacteroidota bacterium | reverse complement strand
AGGACACGCCCAGAAAGAAAAAATTGAAGTTTAGTCGTTTATTTGTTAATTTAATAATGTAAAATACATTTATTCAAAACGAATGTTTTGCTATGACAAAGTATATTGAATATAAAAAGAAGAAGTTAATTCAGGAGATAAATGATATGCAATCAATAGATGATTTGGATGACTTGACTCATTATTTTCAGAAATTAAAATTAAGAAAAGAATTTCCCATTATTTTTAAAACAACTCGACCCTATATCAGTGTTGAACAATTGAAAATAGAACAAGATTTTAAACCTATTGTGCGCAGTGAACTGAATGATTTGGTAAAAAAACTAGCCATAGAAGAGCCTCTTACAGATTTATTAAAAATGTTAGACTAATGAATTATATTTTGGATACAAATGTTATTCTTACCTACATTCGCCAATCGAAATATAGTCTATTAATAGATGAAAAATATGCTCCTTTATCAGCGGAAAATACGCCAATTATATCTGTTGTTTCAGTGGGAGAATTGTATGCTATCGCCTTAAAAAATAAATGGGGAATAACAAAAATAGATTTATTAAAACGATTTATTAATATGTTTATAATTGCTGATATTAATGTATCATCAATTTTACAAACTTACGCAAAGATAGACGCTTTTAGTCAAGGTAAATTAGTAAGAGATAATAAATTTACAGCAAGAAATATGGGTAAAAATGACCTCTGGATAGCTGCAACAGCGGCTACTTTAAATGCGGTATTATTAACAACAGATAAGGACTTTGATCACTTACAGGAAACTTTTATTAGGCTTAGTCGAGTCGTTATTGAAGAAAAACCTAAATAATCCCATACAAGGACTTCCCCTTTGCTCCCAAAGCATCCACTCGCTTCGTAATGGCAGGATCATCAATAAGTGGAGGAGCATGATGCGGCTTAACGCGTGAGTCAATAATCAATGAACCGCGACAGCCCCAATGTTTATGTTCAATAAACGCATCCACGCCATGAATATCATGAGAAGGATTACTACGTGTAAAAGTAGTCCATAAGAAATTGTTGAGGGTACGCGCGACAAATTCGCTATCATCTGTCACTAAAATGAGTGGGAAGCTTTTCAAATTTTCTTTTTGATGATGTAATGCTTCCGCTAATTGTTTAATTTGTTGAATACCCGACTCTTCTGATAAGAAGGGGGGAGCCGAAATAGCTAATACGCCAGGTTGGGCAATCATGGGCGTATGAAAACCATCGGGTAGTTTTAAGTCTTGCGGCAATTCTGTTGCTAGATTACGAATTTTCTCTCCTGCTGCGGCAATCACCACCTTCGAGCCACTATTCAAACCACTTCCACTATAATCAAGGGTATCTATGCTTGTTTTGGTTTGGAAATGGAGGTCGCGTGTCCAATCTACGCGTTCTAGTAGATGTGAGAAAAAATGAGCGATATCGTGTGTATGTAAATTCGGATTATCTTCTTTGGCAACAATGAGGAGGTATTTGGCCAGCGACATTTGTCCGAAACCCAAAATATGATTGGCAATAGTGAGTATTTCTTGCGGTTTTCGCTCCTTATAATAAGGGGTATAACGCTCACTGCCGATAGCTAATAATAGTGGGTGAACCCCTGCTGCATCAACGGCATTTACCTCATGTAATCCAGGTAATTCGGAAGGAATAACAGCCCCCGTAATTTCGTGAATTAAGGCACCAAAACTCGTGTCTTCTTGTGGAGGTCTGCCTACCACAGTAAATGGCCAAATGGCATTGGGACGATGCCAGACCTTATATACGCGCATCAGTGGAAAATCGTGTGTGAGGCTATAATAGCCGAGATGATCTCCAAAAGGGCCTTCAGGTTTATTTTCACCCGGATTGACGATTCCAGTAATTACAAAATCGGCATCGGCAGATAAGCAAAATCCATCTTGATACAAATATTGAAAACGACGACCTGCCAACGCACCAGCAAAGGTTAATTCAGACAATCCTTCGGGAAGGGGCATTACAGCCGCTAGGGTATGGGCAGGAGGCCCACCTACAAATACACTCACTTTCAATGGTTCGCCCTTCGCATTAGCTTTACTTTGATGGACGCCAATACCGCGATG
>JAHDCM010000370.1:0-1897 GCA_020629895.1 Bacteroidota bacterium | reverse complement strand
GCGAGGTATTTCCAAAACTCTTTTGCTGCTGCCTCTGGGTTGGCTTTAATCGTAACCAATTGTTGGACGCGTCTTAATGTATGGCGAAACATAAACTTGCTACGTTCTAAAGAGCCAAAAAGATTAGAGGCACAACGAAAGGAGGAGCCTTTTACCTGTTCAAACAAAATAGCAGGGCCATTGGCTTCATATACGCGACGGTGTATCGCTGCCATTTCTAAGTATGGATCTACTTCTTCAGTGATACGTACTAAATGACCATGTTTTTCGAGGTCTAAAATACAATCTTCAGTGCTTTTATGAATCATAATGATGATAGTTGATAGGAATAGCCAATGGTAGAATGGTAGTTTACTAACACTGATAAAAGCCTATTGTTTAGTTTGTTCCAATGCTTCTATGGCTAATTTTATTTCGGTAGGCGTGAGGTAAATCCGTTCTTTCATTTCTCGGAAACCAGGGGGCGGGTTACAAGTCTCATTGGTACAAACTCGCAAATCGTGTAATTGCCAACCTAGTCCACGTTCAATCGCCATTTGATCTGTTTCTTTTTCAGTGCGTTCTCGAAACTTCTTAGAACTTTGCCCCAATCCAAATCGCAAAATAGGCCAAATGCGATGTCTTTCATACCAAGTAATATGTCCTAGTTCATGCCCCAATACGCCTATTTTTTCATTGAAATCAAGGTCAATCGGCAAAATAGCCTTTCGTTTTTTGGGATCACTAGCAATGGAGATAACATATCGCCGTTTCTCTTTGCGCTGAAAAATAAAATACCAAGTAGGCGCGGCTGCCATCGTTGCTTTTATCTTTCGAAATTTAAATTTAATACGTGTGTTTTTTAGTTCAGGATAATGAGATAAGGCTACCAATGCGGGTAATTCAAATGCTTCAGGAATCGTTTTGTGCTGTCCATATTCCTCACGTAGTTTCTCCAACTGTTTTTGATAAACGGCTTCTGCAAAGCTACGTGTAGATTGTGCGAAGGTCGTTGAAAAAAGGTAAAAAAAGATAATAAGTAGAAAGTTCCATTTTTTCATAATGTCCTAAAAATAGGGTATTTATCTCACTCCTTACACCGAATGTGCAAGTATTTATTTCTTTTTGTGCAAGTAGTATGTCGTTTTTGTAATATTGTATATATTTACACTATCAAAAAATAAGTTGTATAAAAAGCATTTTTTTAACCTCTTAAAATCCTACCCACTGTATTGTTTCTGCTAAATTTTGAATTTAAATAGCATTTGGGCGTGTCCTTTTTTCGCCTTGCCTGTCAGTACGTCCAAGCATCGACAGAAAGGAGGCGAAAAAAGGTCGGGCTATCCGTTTGTAGTTGCCTTATAGCCACTAGTTCAGCATAGTCCTAGCGGTGTCTTCCGCTGTCAGCCCCGCTAGTCCTTGCTTCACAAAGTGGCTATTTCGCCAAGCTACCACTACTATCCCTCACGCGTAAAGACACAAGATTTTGTGTCTCACGATGGAACGATCTACGATTTACGTGCGACGAAAGTACTTTTGTTACTCATTATATATGATTAATTTCGCAATAAGTCGCTTTTGCAAATATACAATGTGGTGGACGATGAAGCGATTTATGCCTGATGACAAGATTGCTACTATGATAGAAATAATGAAAAATAGGAGTAGCTGTCTCATGTTGCTATCGTTTTTATGAAAAATATTTAAGCCAATAAGATGTTGATTATGAGTGTTTTTATAGTTGTGGGTAAAAAAAATGTGAATTTTTTCGGATTTCAGCGGGAAAATCGGGCTGCTCATAAGTCATTCTTATGAAAACACTTAGTAAACAAACTCAATTTTAAATTAATTTTTATAACACTTAAAGAATAATAAGATGAAAAAGATATTATGTTTTTGTTTTTCGATGATGATGTTT
>JAHDCM010000369.1:150-4091 GCA_020629895.1 Bacteroidota bacterium | reverse complement strand
TACCCATCGAACAGGTTTGTTTTGGACATTCCGACTTTCTCAATCCACAGTCTAAAGAAACCTTATACTTATACAAAGGAAACAAAGAATATTTTTGTTCGATTGAATTATTTTGGATTCACAGCCTTTTTCAAATTGAACTAAACAAGGGCAAAAAAAAGTCCATTATGATTTATCTACAACAATTTTTAAGTACCCTCCATCAAATTGACCAACAGCTATTTTTTCAACTGATAGAAGCTCACACTAAAAATTTGAAGTATAAATTTAACATCCAAAAAAACATATTTAATCATTACAGTTTGCGCAATTCATGGAATAATGTCATCTTAGTTGGTGAGAAAGAAAATCAATACATTTTATTTTACTGGCAAGATGAAAACTAAACTCCTTATTCTTATTCTGTTTATCCTCCCTACCCTCCTTTTTTCCCAAAAAAATATCCCTAAAATTGATGGTATTAGCCTAGCTGCCGCCTTCAGTAAAGAAGACTTCCAAAAAGGAACGATAAAAGGTATTAAAAACGATGCCGCAGCCGATTGGATCGCCATTGTGCCTTATGCCAATGCTATTCAAAACAGACCAGATATTATCTATGATACGCCCAAACAAAAATGGGGTGAACGACCAGTAGGTGTGCGCGCTACCGTAGAAAAGGCACGCGCCTTACAACTCAAAATCATGCTCAAACCACAAGTGTGGATGCCCAATGGATGGGTTGGTGATTTTGACCCCTCTTTTGAAAGCATCTGGCAAGAATGGGAACAAAACTACGAGGATTATATTCTTTACCTAGCCCGCCTTGCCGAAGAGTTAAACATAGAACTATTCTGTATTGGCACCGAATACAAAATTGCAGTACGCCAACGTCCACAATACTGGCGACAACTCATTGCCAAAGTGCGTACCGTATATTCGGGCAAACTCACCTACGCCGCCAATTGGGACAACTACTATCATATCCGCTTCTGGAAAGACCTTGATTATATTGGTATCGATTCTTATTTTCCACTTTCCGAGTCCCTCACTCCTAGTGTGATCGAACTTGTTAACAAATGGAAGTCGGGTCCCTTTAAGACCCTCAAATCGTTTTCTAAACAACAAAAAAAACCAATCCTATTTACCGAATATGGCTATCTTACCATCAATGGCACTGCTGGAAAACACTGGCTCAACGAAAAAAAATTAGAAGAGACCCCACTCAATGAACGCGCCCAAGCCAATGCTTATGCCGCTTTTTACAAGGCTTTTTGGGATCAAGATTGGGTAGCAGGCGGCTTCTTGTGGCGATGGTACTGCTATCGTTCCGAATACGACAACTGGCAGGATAAAGATTATACCCCACAGCACAAACAAGCCGAAAAGATTGTTAGGGAATGTTATATTAAATTTTAAATACGAAACAATGACTCAAATTGATACAATCAAACCTCGACGAATTTATCAAAAAGAGGGAGAATATTTATACACTTGTCCCGAATGCAAGAAAGCTACGGTAAAAGAAAAATGCACTACTATACTATTAGCTGCTTCGGACAATGATCAAGGAGAATTTATTACCAATGCAATTGATAGTTATTTTTGTGCAACCTGT
Organism: Bacteroidota bacterium; assembly: GCA_020629895.1. Taxonomy (GTDB): domain Bacteria; phylum Bacteroidota; class Bacteroidia; order Chitinophagales; family UBA2359; genus JAHDHP01. The sequence goes on along the minus strand of JAHDCM010000369.1, from coordinate 2,497 downwards.
CCTGTTGTAATTTTTGATACTAATTCCATCATATACATTGCAAATCGCACATTAAAAGGAGAAGCATCTGTACATACATTTGGTTTACTTGGTCTAATAGACCCCGAAGAACTTTACGCCCTCGAATCAGAAGATGATGTCCCTCCAATCATTCCATTTCTTCCTGCTCGTACCTCCAAACGCTTTACTGTTAAACAAAAAGTAGGAAAAAATGCACCTTGCCCCTGTGGAAGTGGTAAGAAATATAAACGATGTTGTGGAAAATAATTGAGCGTTGTTACATTTTTTATTGTGTGATGCCACTAATTTAAGTAGCCAATTCAATAACAAAGAGGCGTTATTTAAATTAATCCCATAAAAAATCCAACGATGAATTTATTAAAAATTATCATTCCCCTAATACTGCTTTTCTCATGCAGCATCAATACTTTTGCTAACATTTATAAAGTTGGGGCTACTCGCACCTATGTGTCACCCAATGCACTTTATGTGGCAGACATATTGGAAGACAGTGACACCATTGAAATAGATGCAGATGCATATATTGGAACGGCCTCTCTTGCTGTATGGAAAAAAAATAATTTATTTATTAGAAGTGTTGGAGGGAGACCCGTACTGGATGCAGATGGTCAATATATTTGGGGAAAGGGCATTTGGGTATTAGCTGGAAATAATATCACCGTACAAGGATTTGAGTTTTATGGAGCAAAAGTGCCTGATAGAAATGGAGCAGGTATCAGATTAGATGGCATAGGCATGCATGTTCGAAATTGCCTGTTTCATGGTAATGAAACAGGCATTTTAACCAATAACACATACGCTGGCGAAGTTATCATTGAACACTCCGAATTTGCCAATAATGGATATGGAGATGGTTATTCACACAATGTATATATTGGTCATGTAGAAAAGTTGATTTTCCAATTTAATTATACCTACCATGCTAAGATAGGACATAACTTAAAAACACGAGCAGCCCAAAATTATATTTTATATAACCGCATCATGGACGAAGAAACTGGCAATTCTAGTCGATTATTGGATATTCCGAATGGTGGTTTTTCAATAGTGATGGGGAACTTGTTTATGCAAGGTAATAACGCACCTAATAACAATTTGATTGGATATGGCTTGGAAGGTCTAAGCAACAATGCAAATAATGAACTATTTTTAATTAATAATACACTCGTTAATAAACGAATCAATTCTTGTCTTTTTTTACATATTAAAGATGGAGCATCAGTAGTAAAGGTAGCTAACAATATTTTCGCTGGAACAGGTGATCTTTATCATGGGCCAATTACCGAATTAACCAATAACCTAGTACGTCAATCTATTTCCGATATAAAATTTATAGATGAACCTAATTACAATTATCAGCTCGCACCAAATTCCCCAGCTATTGATGCGGGTACTAATATAGCAGCAATTAATGATCACTCGCTAGTACCTCAATTCGTTTATACTCATCCAATAGATGGCAGTGAAAGAGTTATTGATGGACAAATTGACATTGGTGCTTATGAACATAGACATGTTGTTGCGATGGAAACAGAATTAGCGGCAACACCTATTACTATTTATCCTAATCCTGCTAGTAATATTTTGCAGATCAGTCTCAAACCTGAAAAAATTAAGGAACTATCTATAATTGATATATATGGAAAAACCGTATTAAAAACGCTAAATCTTAATTCTTTAGATGTCTCCCAACTTCCGCATGGAAACTATTTTCTAAATATAGAACTACATAACAAAGAGTTTATAATAAAAAAGTTTGTTAAGTGATACACTATCACTGAATAAAATTGATTACTCCATTATTTAGTCATCATCAATTGGGCGTGTCCTTTTTTCGCCTCGCCCGTCGATACGTCCACGCATCGACAGGCACGAGGCGAAAAAAGGTCGGGCTATCCGCTTGTAGTTGCCTTGTAGAAAACTTATGTGGCTATTGCGCCTAGCAGTGTCTTCCTTCGTCAGCCCTGCTAGGCGCAGCCTCATGATGTTTCTACTACGCCAAGCTACCGCTTCTATCCCTCACGCGGTAAATGTGCGATGTACTAGGTGCGATGAAGGGTTTCCGCCAGCGTCATCGCTGGTGGTTATAACGACAAGTTTCAGCGGCTAGGCTGACTATCCTTTTATCTCACATTATACATAGTAAAGCCCAGAATGGGCGACCATACTAGAGAAAAAATAGGGTAATTTTTTTATAGCCCAGAATGGGCGACCATACTAGAGAAAAAATAGGATAATTTTTTTATAGCCCAGAATGAGCGACTATACTATAGAAAAAATAGGGTAATTTTTTTATAGCCCAGAATGGGCGACCATACTAGAGAAA
>JAHDCM010000368.1 GCA_020629895.1 Bacteroidota bacterium | reverse complement strand
ATAATTCAACATTTGTTCATATATTTGCACAATAAAACGATACGCATGAAAACAACAATCCGTAATCTGTCATTTGAGAAACTAAATTGGGTTGCCAAAACCCTTAAAGTGATTTCTCACCCTGTACGCCTCGAAATCCTTGAAATTTTGGAAACAGAAGAGCCAATAGATGTATCTACTATACGTAGCCGCATAGGGGAGGAGGTAGAACAGTCTATGTTGTCACATCACCTCACAAAGATGAAAGACAATGGTATTTTGAAATCCTACAAAAAAGGAAAATACATTTATTATAGTATTGCTGATCGTCGGGTACTAAAAGTGTTTGACTGTTTAGGAGGATGTGATGCTTATTAAATAAAAAAGAACTACACGATTACTCACTGCCTATCAAATAGGCAGTTTTTTGTGAAACAATACATGAACGATTTAACAACTGTTTTATTATTTCTTTGATGAAGCAATATTTTCCATTTACAAACTGGTTATTTCAGTATAATAAGTCCAATTTCGGAGGAGATGTATTGGCGGGTTTAACCGTAGGAGTAATGCTAATACCACAAGGCATGGCCTATGCGATGCTGGCAGGCTTGCCTCCTATTTATGGTTTGTATGCCTCAACAGTTCCACTTTTTATTTACGCCTTGATGGGTACCTCTCGCCAGTTGGCAGTTGGGCCAGTAGCGATGGTTTCGTTACTCATTGCTAGTGGAGTAGGGAGTTTAGCAGCAGTAGGTTCACCCGAATACATACAATATGCTATTCTATTAGCTCTAATGGTGGGGACAATACAGTTTTTAATGGGCGTATTTCGACTAGGGTTTTTGGTCAATTTTTTAGCACATCCTGTCATTGCGGGTTTTACATCTGCTGCGGCACTAATCATCGGAGCTAGTCAACTAAAGCATTTGTTAGGCTTGTCTATTCCAAGAGGAAAGGTACATGAAACATTAATACATATTGGGCAACATTGGAGCGAGGTGCATTGGCTTACTTTTGTAATTGGACTAGGAGCCGTCATTATCTTATTATTGTTTAAGAAAATCAATAAACGGATTCCTGCTCCTTTACTTATCGTACTGCTCGGAATGGGGCTGGTATATGGAATGGGTTTAGATGGACAAGGAGTTATGATATTGAAAGAGGTGCCAGGTGGGCTTCCTGTTTTTACACTTCCTATTATGGATGTTTCTGTAATGACCGCCTTATTACCCATAGCCTTAACGATTTCATTTGTGAGCTTTATGGAATCAATAGCCGTAGCAAAAGCACTTGAGGTCAAGCATAAAAGTTATAAGGTGATTCCTAATCAGGAATTGATAGGTCTAGGATTGGCCAATGTATTTGGTGCTTTCTTCAAAGCTTTTCCTGTAACAGGAGGCTTTTCGCGAACAGCAGTCAATGATCAAGCGGGAGCCAAGACAGGTCTAGCGGCCATTATTAGTGGAAGTCTAATTATTATTACTTTACTTTTTCTAACGCCTTATTTCTATTATTTGCCCAATGCTATTTTAGCTGCGATTATTTTAGTCGCAGTATGGGGATTAATAGACTTTAAAGAAGCAAAGCATTTGTGGAAACACGATAAACGCGATTTTGGTATTTTTGCATTTACCGCAATTATTACACTGGGTGTGGGTATTGAAGAAGGTATTTTAGCAGGGGTGGTACTGTCTATAATTTTGTTAGTCTATCAAATTTCTTATCCGCATATTGCTGAGTTGGGCAAGGTGCCAGGTAGTTCGGAGTTTCGAAATGTAAAACGATTTGAAAACCTCGAAACGGCCGACGATTTGTTGGTTTTGCGTTTTGATGCGCCTTTGTTTTATGCCAATATCAATACTTTTAAAGCGTATATTGACTGTAAAGTGGCAAAAAATCCCAATATTCGACATATTATAATCGAGGCAAGTCCAATTAATAATTTAGATTCGAGTGCTATTCATGTACTACATGATCTCGAATATGAGCTAACAGAACAAGGTATTCGATTATACTTTTCTGATGTGAAAGGGCCAGTACGAGACTTGATGAAGCGAAATGATATTTTAAATCAAGAAAATGTAGATCATTTTTTCTTATCCACAGCAGATGCTGTTGATGCAATTCGAAATAAAAAGACAATTAGTCACGAAGAATTTTTACTCCAAACCGAAAATGAGAAGTCAATTTTTTAATTACTAATTATTGTATAATTAACCATGAAAATAGAACAAATTTATACCGGTTGTTTGGCACAAGGAGCCTATTATATACAAAGTGAAGGCGAAGCAGTAATCATTGATCCACTGCGAGAGGTGAATCCATATATTAAAAAAGCAGCAGCAGATGGTGTTAAAATAAAGTATGTATTAGAAACGCATTTCCATGCCGACTTTGTGAGTGGGCATGTTACCCTATCAGAGAAGACAGGCGCGCCTATTGTGTATGGACCCAATGCGAATCCTAGTTTTGCGGCGCATATTGCCCAAGATGGTGAAGAACTAAAGTTGGGAAAGCTAAAAATAAAGGTATTGCATACACCTGGCCATACAATGGAAAGTACAACGTATTTGTTATTGGATGAGGAAGGAAAAGAACACGCCATTTTTACAGGAGATACGCTATTTTTAGGAGATGTGGGTCGCCCTGATCTTGCTCAAAAGGCTGCGGATATTACCCAAGAAGAATTGGCAGGTATTTTATTTGATAGTCTCCGCAATAAAATTATGCCTTTACCAGATGAAGTCATTGTATATCCAGCGCATGGGGCAGGAAGTGCATGTGGTAAAAATATGATGAAGGAAACAGTGGATACACTCGGAAACCAAAAGCAGATGAATTACGCGCTTCGGGCAGATATGACCAAAGAGGAGTTTATCAAGGAGGTAACAGATGGCTTATTGCCACCTCCAGGTTATTTTCCGATGAATGTGCGTTTGAATAAGGAGGGGTATGCAGCTATTGATACCATTTTAGAGAAAGGAGCGAAACCACTTTCGCCAGAGGTATTTGAAACGATTGCCAATGAAACAGAGGCAGTAATATTAGATGTGCGTAGACCCGCAGATTTTGCAAAAGCACATATTCCTAGTAGTGTCTTTATTGGATTGGACGGAAGCTTTGCCCCCTGGGTAGGTGAACTGATTGTAGATGTACAGCAACCTATATTATTAGTGGTTCCTGAAGGACGTGAAGAGGAGGCAGTAACCCGATTGGCTCGTGTTGGCTTTGATAATACACTTGGTTTCTTGAAAGGAGGGCTTGCAGCTTGGCAGGCGAGTGGGCGAGAAATAGATAAGGTAATGTCTATTCCTGCGACTGAATTGCAAGCGAAATACGACGCAGTAAAAGATCGGGTATTTGATGTGCGAAAAGAATCAGAATATTTGTCAGAGCATGTAGTGGATGCGAAAAATATTCCGCTTAGTACCATTAATGATCATCTAGCTAGTTTGCCAACTGAACAGTCCTTTTTTGTACATTGTGCAGGAGGGTATCGTTCTATGATTGCTAGTTCTATCTTGAAAATGCGAGGATTTCATGATTTAATGGATATACAAGGAGGATTTAAGGCTATAAAAGGAACACAAGTACCTGTTACGAATTACGTTTGTCCGTCTACCTTATAATGAAACCTTAAAAATTAATCATGCTCCGACACAAAGTATATAGTTCTTTTGCCCTGAAATGTCCTAGATGTTTAAAGGGAAGTTTGTTTGTGAATCCTAGTTTACTCAATTTGAAAACGATTTCAGATATGCCTGCTTGTTGTGCTAAATGCGAACAGGATTACGAAATAGAAATTGGTTTTTATCAAGGAGCAGCCTTTATTAGTTATACGCTGAGTTGCTTGCTAATGTTTGGGATATTAGGTATTTCTTTAATCGTATTGAGAACTGTGCCTAAGTGGGTGGTTGGAGTGGCAATATTAGCAGAGCTATTTTTAATGACCTATATTTTGAGGGTATCTAGGGCGATGTGGCTGAATATAGTGGTGCATTATGACAAGGAAATAGCCAAAGGAGTGCGTGAGGGATAGTAGTGGTAGCTTGACGAAATAGATGCCTTGTGAGGCAAGGACTAGCGGGGCTGACAGCGGAAGACACCGCTAGGACTATGCG
>JAHDCM010000367.1 GCA_020629895.1 Bacteroidota bacterium | reverse complement strand
GCAATATCTACGCAATAGGGACACGCCAACTAAAAGTCCAAATAGAATGTTATTTTTGTATAAAAAAGATTCACCCCTTTAATAATAAATGTATGACCGTAAAATTTTGTGGTGCAGCGGGTCACGTGACTGGTTCTGCGCATTTGTTGACCTTAGATAATGGATATAAGATATTGCTAGATTGTGGTTTGTATCAAGGAATTGCGGAAGAAATGAAGACCTTTAATGAGAATTGGTCGTTTGATCCGAAGGATATTGATTGTGTGGTGCTTTCTCATGCGCATATTGACCACAGTGGTCGATTGCCCAAATTGGTGAAAGATGGGTTTCGAGGGAAAATTATTGCGACACATGCAACGCGTGATTTATGTGCCATTATGTTGCTAGATAGTGCGAAAATTCAGGAACGAGATGCGGAGTATGCCAATAAGAAAGATGGAAGGACAGCAGAAAAAGTAGCCCCTTTGTATGTGACGAGTGATGTGATGAAAACGATGGATCAGTTTGTGAGTATTGGGTATAATCGTCGTTTTTATATCAATGATTTTGCGGAGGTGGAGTTTAGAGATGCTGGACATATTTTGGGTAGTGCCAGTGTGCATTTGCGTTTGAAAAGAGAGAATGGAGAGTGGGTACGCTTTGGGTTTACAGGAGATATTGGACGACCAGAACGCCCTATTTTGCGAGACCCTATACCAATGGATCAGTGTGATTATTTGATTTGTGAGTCTACGTATGGAGATCGTTTGCATAAACCGAATATTGACCAAAAAAATGAATTGCTGGCAACACTAAAGGAAACTTGTGTAAAGAATCGAGGAAAGTTGATTATTCCTGCTTTTAGTGTAGGGCGAACTCAAGAGATTGTCCATTTATTAGATCAACTGGAGTCGGGTGGAGATATGCCGCCTATTCCAGTGTATGTCGATAGCCCTTTGGCGGTAAATGCAACGCAAATTTTTCAGTCGCATCCAGAGTGTTTTGATGAAAATATACTGGATTATATGTTATTTGACCCCAATCCCTTCGGATTTAACCGCCTTCGTTATATTCGTCGGGTAGAAGAATCAAAACGACTCAATAATTTTAATGGTCCGTGCGTTATAATTAGTGCTTCGGGCATGGCAACAGCTGGACGTATTCGACACCATATATTTAACCATATCAGCAATCCTAAAACAACCATTTTGATTGTGGGCTATTGTGCGCCTTATACATTGGGAGGACAATTGCGAGAGGGAGCGAAAACAGTGAAAATGTTTGGGGAGACGGTTAAGGTCGAAGCGAAAATTCAAACGATGTTTTCATTTAGTGCGCATGGTGATCAACAAGAAATGATTGACTTTATTGATAACCAAGACCGCCAACAATTAAAACAGTTGTTTTTGGTACATGGAGAGTACAAATCACAAAAAGTATTTAAAAAAGAACTTGAAAAAGCAGGATTTGGAACTATTTCCATTCCTAGACTTGGAGAGTCAGTAGACTTATAAATATCGGATTATCCGCCTTTTTAACATTACCTACAAAAAAGCCCAAACCATTCATGATTAAGTTTATACTCTATTTTTCCTTTAGCTTTTGGATGCTATTAATGGGAAATTGTAATAAGACACAACAAGCAGACAAAGAAGCAGTTGTGCAAGAGAAAGATACTGCGACTACTGTTACGACGGTGGAGGCAAGTTCTACTAACCCTGCCAAAAAAATACCCGATCAAATCAAGGTGGCATTCTATAATGTCGAAAACTTGTTTGACATGGAGGATAATCCTGATAAAATAGACGAAGAGTATATGCCCACGAGTGATAAAAAGTGGACACCAGATCGGTATCAGAAGAAGCTAGACAATTTATATAAAGTGTTGATTGCGATTGGTGAAAAGCGTCCTCCTGCTATTATTGGTGTCGAAGAGGTAGAAAATAAACAGGTGTTGAATGATTTAATTCAAAAAACACCTATGGCAAAATATGATTATGGGATTGTACATTATGAGTCGCCTGATGTACGAGGTATTGATGTGGCATTGGTTTATGATAAAGCGATTTTGAAGGTCAATAATTCGGAAAAACTACCCGTACATTTTGATTTTGAACCCGAAACGACCACTCGTGATATTCTGTATGTACAAGGTACACTTGGAAAAGAGGAGGTGCATATTTTTGTCAATCATTGGTCGTCTCGAAGAGGAGGCTTAAAAGCTAGTGAGCCTAAGCGTTTGGAAGCAGCTAAAGTGGTGCGTGCTAAACTAGACGAAATCTTTGCGGCAGATGCAGATGCAAAGGTGATTTTGGGAGGTGACTTTAATGATGAACCCGAAAATAAAAGTGTAGCAGAGGTACTAGGGGCAACAGGAGATACGACTGGTATTGCAGATAATGGATTGTATAATTCGGTAAAGGCAATGAATGATAAGGAAACGGGTACTTATAACTATCGTGGCAACTGGAATATGTTAGACCAAATCATTGTTTCGGGAGCCATGTTAAACAGTAAAACTGGACTAAGAGCAGCTAGTCAAAAAGCAGGTATTTTACGCCAAAAATGGATGATGTATAATGATCCGAAATATGGAGAGCGTCCTAGTCGTACCTATGGTGGCCCCAATTATTATGGCGGATATAGCGACCATTTACCCGTTTATTTAGAATTGGCAACTAAGTAATGTATAAAATAGAACAAAGAAGCTCAAACCTAGTTATACAGTGGGTTTGAGCCTTTTTTATGCCTTAATGAAGTTAAGAATTGTAAAATTCAATAAAATCACTCTTTTTTTGTTGGGTTATTAGGTTTTTTGTGAAAAAAACGTTAATTTTCTTTTGGATTAATAATAAAGGTGTTCTTTTGTTGAATGTGTCATATTCTCAACAAGCCTTCTAACCCATATTAATTCTCCCTAACCTAACCACACATACTTCTCAATTTTTTCTTTGTTTTTTTAATAGCAATTTTTGTTATTAAAAATCCTTAACTAACTACTATAATCATTTAGATTTATGGTGACGCCTTGTCGCGTACATAATTAAAATCTGTATAAATGATCCTACCATACTAATGTCATAAAAAAAATCGAAACTAAACGAAATAGCTTGTAAAGTGTATATTTACTAAACACAGGAGATGTAATAGTTGTATTACTTTCTAGCCCTGCCCTTTAGCGATACTGTGATGCGATTAAAATACCTTAACAACCTTAAAACTGAGCTTTTTATGTTGTCAATTGTTCAAGCTAAAACCCCGGAACAACTTAACCAAGTGAGGTATTTACTGAGAACTTACGGACAGTTGCGAAACCGTCATAATCAAGTTGGTTTACCGGACGCGCCTATCGAACTCGATTTCCTACCCGGGCAGTATGCCCAACCCGAAGGCTGTTTATTATTGGCCCTTTACGACAACCAGCCCGCTGGCTGCGTAGCACTTCGCAAACGCCAAGATGCTACCTGCGAGATGCGTCGCCTATTTGTGAAAGAACGATTTAGAGGCATGCGTGTTGCCAAAGCACTGGTGAATGAATTATTACAGTTTGCGCTACGTACAGGTTATCAAATTATGCGATTGGATACCGATCCCTGGATGAAACCTGCACAAGCACTATACCGCTCCATTGGCTTTGTAGAAGTAGAAGCTTATCGCTATAATCCTATTAAAGGGATACGCTTTTACGAACTCGATTTATCTCGATTTTCACATACTGGACGTATGTCTGGTATTTGAGCATCATATACTACTTTTTAGCCCCCTCTAAAGAAAGAGGAAAATGGCACGTTGTCAGCAATTGATAGCGTGCTTTTTTTCATTTTGGGCGTGTCCTTTTTTGCCTCGCCCGTCGATGCGTCCACGCATCGACAGGCACGAGGCAAAAAAGGTCGGGCTATCCGCTTGTAGTTGCCTCACACAAGCCTGTTCAGCTAGTCGCCTAGCAGTGTCTTCCTCCGTCAGCCCTGCTAGTCGTAGCTTCACAAGGCTTCTGTTTCACCAAGCTACCGCTACTATCCCTCACGCGGTAAACAATGAGTGAATGAGTGGTTGACTGAATGATTGAATGAATTAGGTTGCCGACAGCGTCATCGCTGGTGGTTTACCCGACAAATAACAGCCTCTGGC
>JAHDCM010000366.1 GCA_020629895.1 Bacteroidota bacterium | reverse complement strand
TCTAAAAAGAACTAAAAAAATGGCTGTAAGGGAAGGATTCGAACCTTCACGGAGCGGTTAGTCTCAATACAAGATTGAGATTTGTACCTTACCTCCACCCCCTAGACAGGAGGGCATGTCTGCCTGTTTCATCACCTTACAGTATGTAGTTATGACACCAAATTTTTAAAGAACAACACAACAATTAATGTTTGTTGCTTTGTATATCACAAATATAATGCGGGATATGTTTTTATGCAAATTTTTTAATGATAATGGCTAATTTATGTAGAATCCTTAAATTTTGACTTTATTTTTGTGATATTCTCAATTTAGCTCTATATTTGACTAGCCTTATTGCGATTCTTCTAAAAGAAAACGAAAATGGATACAAAATACCCAGAAATTGATCAATTAGACCGTCAAATTTTATCAATTTTGATGGAAGATGCGAAGACACCTTATACCAAAATAGGGGAAATGTTGTTTGTATCAGCAGGTACGGTACATGTGCGGATGAAAAAAATGGATGATTTAGGGATTATTAAGCGGCATCAATTAGTCGTTAATCACGAAAAATTAGGTTATGATATAACCGCTTTTTTAGGCGTCTATTTGCGCCAAAGTTCTATGTATAAAGATGCATCAAAACAGTTACGTGAAATTCCAGAAGTGATTGAACAGCATTTTACAACAGGAGAATACAGTATGTTTGTTAAAATAATATGCAGAGATACCACACATTTAAAAGAAGTTATCCATGACAAGATCCAAAATATTCCAAGTATTCAACGAACCGAAACATTCATATCATTAGAGGAAGGAGTCAACCGATCTATTAAGTTACTAGAGGATGAAGTAGATACAGAAGCGAAATAAAGACACTATTAAAATAACATTGCCACATCAGCTTTTACCTCCTTCAATTCTTCTTTCCTATAAATCATTAACTTGCCCTCAAAAAAGGTCATATCATTTACTGGTATGACCTTTTCCAATACTGGCGATTCACAGCTATTGGCCGTTTGGTGATACCAACTGTGTGCAGTTAAAATAGAACTTGTGATAATCAATACTAAAAAGAAGACTTTTTTCATGATGTGTTGTTTTATTGCTAATAATGTCAGATATATTTTATTACTTCATATAAATTAAAATTGGCAATACTGATTTTTATTTTGTAACTTTCATTCAAAATTAAGCGATTATCTACATCTAGGAAAGGAAAAAAACAAGCAGCTATTTACACCTTTAATCGCTGCTTAAATATCGTGACAGGATACAATGTGTTGATTATCAGTAAATTATTTTAGAAAAAAACATGAAAAATCTGACACAGCTCATTTATAAACTCAAACCAGTAGAGCTGCGTTTGTTACGTAGCAAATACCAAATTAAGCAAAACGGTGTACCTAATAGAAGATTAGAGTTGCTAAATTTGATTGTTAAAAAGAAGGTGCAAACAGACCAGGAAGCAGCGAAGGCAATTTATCAGGAGGCTCCTAATGCTACCTTTTCGCGTTTGAAGCAACGTTTAAGAAAGGATATTTTAAATGTGATGTTACTAACTGATGCCTCTAAACAATATGATAACAAAGTAGCTTACCAAAAAGCGAATTGTCGCAAAATGATCTTACAAGCCGATTTACTACTAAATCGAGGTTTACGAGATGATGCCATTTCTTTACTGGAGGAAGTTGTAGATATAGCCAGTCGTTATGAATTTTTAGATATTGAAGTAGCTATTAGAGATTGGTTGCGCCATAAAACCAACAACCAACTTACCAAAGATGACTTTGAAGCACATACCCAACGCATCAATCACTGCCTACAAGCTTATGAGGGAGTTATGAAAGCCCGTGAGTACCATCGTCGCATCGGTTTTTTTGACCCATTTAATCGAGAAGAAATGGAGCAACTACATCATAAGGGGCAGCAGTATGTAAATGAGTTAGCTCAAAGAGTGGAGGACAACTCCTCTCCGCACCTTGCCTTTAGCTACCTACAAACCACTATTTTTTACTGGTTACGTTGTGCCAACCCCCTCAAAGCACTCCCATTTATTCGGCAATTACTCAATTTGGTACAAACAGAAAAACGCCTATACCTACAAGTAACACTAGGAAGTATTCAAAACCAACTCATCTTTGTATATTGCTGCTTGGGGCGATTTGAAGAAGCCATTCAAATAGGAGAGGCAGCACTCCAAAACCTACAAAAAGGAATTGCCAATCAGTCACATACCCTAAAACTTCTCTTTCTGGCCCACCTATATCTAAAAGATTATGAGCAGGCAAAACAATACCTAGCACAATGCTTCGAAAACAATTATCTCCATTCCCATCCTATCCTCAAAGCACAACTATATTTTTACCAAGCCTATTGCTACTTTTTTCAGGGAGAATTAGTACAAGCTACCCACACATTACACGAACATTGTCAAGAATTGAAAAAGGAAAAAGCAGGTTGGCTTTTGGGCTATAAACTACTCGAAATATACATCGCCTTCGAATCCAAAGAATATTATCACCTTTCTTATCAATTAGAAAACTTCCGCAAGCTAATTGAAAGGTCGAAAGAAGCCAAAGTGGCAAGAGTACGATTAATTCACAAATTAGCCGCCGCATTATTGCGCCTTCAAGGAAATGTACACGTATTATATGAAAAAGAAAAAGCTACAATAATGCTTTTAAATCAAACAGATGGAGAATTCGTATGGGACTTTGGAGGATATGAACTACTGCGCTTTGAACAATGGCTTAGTCAACAAGCCCTATCCGTGAGGAGCTAGGAATTGTCATAATTTTTGTTTAATTTCCTGTATCAATAACGACTTCATACCACTGCTTTATGCCTGTTATTAGGGGATTATGCACACAACTAGTTTTTCTATTCCTACTTGTTAGTACACAAGCAGGGACATGGGCGGCTCCTTCTTCTGCAACAGGAGAAATGACTATTTTAGAAGGACGGAAAACAGCTACCTTTCCAATAAAAGTATTAAATAACCTCATCCTTATTCCGCTACGTATCAATGGTTCCGTAGAAATGGATTTTATCCTTGATTCTGGCGCACGCTCTACGGTGCTTGCCGAACCAGGACTCATGCCATTGCTAAAAATTAGTGATACCAAAAAAAAACGTATTGCTGGACTAGGCGAAAGAGGGGTTTATGAAGCCGAAGTTGCCAATGATATTCAAATAGATTTACCAGGTATTCGCGGCAAAAACATGCAATTGATCGTATTGCCACCCGATTTGTTCTCCCTCTCCGAAATTTTAGGACGACCTGTCTATGGTATTATCGGATATGATGTATTTAAAGACTTGATTGTTGAAATAGATTACGAGCGTAAAATTATTCATTTTACCAATCCTCGCTTTTTTAGAAAAGCTCCTCGTGCCTACCAAGAAATACCCATAGAAATCAAAAATTCAAAACCCTACCTCCCTATTCGCATCAGAGATTATCAAGGCACCGATAAAACAAAATCACTATTACTCGACACTGGTTCCTCACAAGCCATCTCTCTTTCTTCCGAACTAATCCCACTACCCAACAAACACCTTGCTACCTTTATTGGCACTGGTTTGAGTGGTGATATTCATGGCGATTTAGCCCGCATCAAAAGTATCAATCTTGGAGGCATTACAGCCCGACAATTAATCGCCTGTTTTCCCAATGCAGATGCCCTTTTAGTGCATCAACGCCGTCAATGGCATGGAAGTATTGGAGGCGAATTGCTCAAGCGATTTAAAGTTATTATCGACTATCCAAACCAACGTATCTTTTTACGTAAAAACAAAAAATTTGGCGCACCCTACCTCTATAATATCAGTGGTATCGAAACAATCGCTACGGGTATTGATTATAGCACTATCAAAATTAGCTATGTGCGCCCCGATTCTCCCGCCGATAAAGCAGGACTACTAGCAGGCGATATCCTACTTCGTATCAATGGCATTGGCATAGAAGGAAATGGATTAGGCGAGATTTATAATTTTTTAAACAAAAAAAGATCAGGCAAGCTTTGTGTGAAGGTAAAACGAAAGGACGAAAAATTAAAGAAGTGTTTTGTCTTAAAAGAAATCCTATAATTTCCTTTGGGCGTGTCCAAACCGCAATGCAGCCCAAC
>JAHDCM010000365.1 GCA_020629895.1 Bacteroidota bacterium | reverse complement strand
GTAACCAATAAAAATAGCGATTAAACAGATGGTGACGCTAAGGATGATATTGAGAAATGCATAAAGGGGTTCTCCATTTTTAAGGAGTTTAAATGTTTCGAGGCTAAAGGTGGAAAAGGTACTGAAGCCTCCACAAAAACCGACTGCTAAAAAAGCTTTGAAGGAGGGGGAAATGTCGGGGCGTGTAGCGATAAGACTGGCGACATAACCAAGTATAATGCAACTACAAAAGTTGGCGGCGATGGTTCCATAGGGCAAGTATGTTTCTAGGTTATTGTAGCGGGATAGGGCAAAACGACAGAGGCTTCCTAATCCTCCTCCTAGAAAGATAGCAAGGTATTGCATTAAATGGAGGGAGTTAATCGTTTTTGAATTTGATCCCAGCGATATTCTTGGTTGGTAGCACCTCCCCAGTGAATGGGTTTTTGTTGGTGTTGCAAAGTCATAAAATCCATTTTTCCTTCAAGCACTTGTTTTCCTATATCGTTGAGAGCCAGTTGTCCGTTTTGATAGAGGAGTGGTTGGAGGCGTTGCACATAGGCATGCAGGCGTAGATCGGTTATTCCGAGTTCGGTATCTTGTGCTAGTATTTTTTGAATGAGTACTTTTTTATTTTTTATGGATTGTTGGCTAAGTGTTTTTAGCAGTTGGGTTTCGGTTTGATTTAGTCCATTTTGTAGAGATGGAAATCGTTTTAGGTGTAGGCGAATAGCTCGTTCTAGGTAGGGCAACGTCGTTTTTACTTCCTCTGACAGTTGTTTCAACATGCTTCTTGGGTCGGTAGAAGCATAACATTTCCATAACTGTGCTGCTTGTTGGATGATGCTAGGGCTTATTGTTTTTCGTGTTTGTAGTAATTGATGGAGTTGAGCTATTTGTAGGTCGCTAAATGCGTAAAAGTCGGTAATTTGTGCTGGTTGTTGATTGGCTAGGAGTGTTATTTTTGTTTTTGTCTGTTTTTTATTTTCTAGCCATTGACATATTGCCAAGAAGTTGAATTGGCAAACGAGGTCGTGATCGAACCAACAAATAATTTCGTCGTAACAGTTGAAAGTGCTAAGTAGGGCCAATTCGAACAATACCTTTTGTTGATAGTCTGCTGCTGTGGCTCCCCATTCTGTTTGTGCAAAAATGGCTCTTTGTTCCCAAAATTCTTTTTGGTCTACCATTGGTAGTACGGGTCCTTCGGAGAGTAATTCTCTCCATACAATAAAATCACCTTTCAGTTTTGCTTTTTGAAAAGCCTGGAGGGTCATATCTCCATTTAAGATGTGTAAAACTTTCATTGTATCTTATTTTCAAGCGTTGGCTTGTTGTCTTTTTTTACCTATTTCATATAGGAATTGCATTCCTATAAAACATAATAATCCAAACGCAATAATGAGCAAACTGTTTGCAAAAGACCAGTTATTTATATGATTTATTATCCAGTAGATGAGCAAAAAGTTGAGGAGAGACATGGCTACAAATACGATTCCTACCTGACTATCTGATAATCCGCAATAAGCTAGATGATGGGTGGTGTGATCTCTTCCGCCTACAAAAGGAGATTGTCCGCGCGCAATACGTCGAATAAAAACAGTTGTTGTATCAATAAGGGGCATCATAAATGCCAGTGCGGGAATAAGAAGTTGTTGTATGGAAAAAATACCTGTTTCTTCTTGTCGTATTCCCCATAGGTATTGAATGCTCATATAAGCTAGGAAAACACCTAAAAATTGGCTTCCAGAGTCGCCCATATACATTTTGGCGGGACTCCAATTATAGTATAAGAACCCTAGTAAGGAAGCAAATACACCAATTAATATCCATGTGTCTGCTTGGTTGATGGTTGTTGTCTTTCCTAGTACTAGTAGAATGGAAAGAATGATAACTGCTGAAACGGATGTGGTAATACCATCCATATTATCGAGCATATTAATAGAATTCATGATTCCGACGACCCAGAAGGTGGTAAATACGGCATTGAAGCCCCAATTACCACTTATATTAATTGTGATTCCTCCTACAATCATTATTGCTGCACATACCAATTGTCCGATCAATTTAAAACTAGCAGGCATGATATAGGCGTCATCTATCCATCCGACTAGGAAACCGATGGTGGAGGTGAGGAATAATAGGTAAAAGGAAGAAGTGGTATAAGCGGCGGAAGCGGTGATATTGGGAGCTAAAAAGAGGGTACTACATGCGATGAGAAAAAGGCAGAAAAAGGAGAAACCTCCAATGGCTGGTTTTTCTTGTGCTGCCCATCTTACTAATTTTGAGCGATCTTCTTTTCTGATGGTAGTATCTTTGAGTGTTTTGAGCAACCATTGGTTGACCCAAATAGAAAGGATGAGTGCTATCACAAAAAAGACGGCTAACATGGTGTATGATGAGTAGTTTTGTTTGTAGACAAAAAAAAGGAACGTTTGTTCCTTTTTTTAGTTTCAGTAAGTAACGGATAAAGAATAAGTTAAGTAACATCTTTACTTATAAATCGCAGGGACTTTGGTTGCATATCCTAGTGGTGCGCGTCCTGCTCCGACTCGATGATCAAGTACCATTTGTGGACTTAATATTTCTCGATAATGTGGGGCAGCTTGATATAGTAGGCGACGGTAGAGGCTATTCATGTCATTGGCTAGACGTTGGTAACTGTATTTGTAGGTTACGTGTCTTGCGCTATTTTTACCCATTGTTTCGCGCAAGTTAGGATCATTGACTAAGCGCAATAAGTTGGCGGCAAAGGCATCGACATCTCCTGAGTTTGAGAGTAGTGCTGTTTTATCTCTTTGCACGACATCGGCTACGCCTCCTACTTCGGTTGTAACAATGGGACGGTTGGATGCTTGTGCTTCAATAAGGCTCACTGGTGTTCCTTCATTGAGTGAGGAGAGTGCTACGATATCTACCCCAGCATATACATTTTCTACTTCTGTTATCCAAGAGGTGAAAGTGAGTGTTGCGGAGTTATTTTGACAATTTTCGTGTGTTGCAAAATCAAGGTTTAGCTCTTTTGCTTTTTGTAAGATTTGCTCTTTCTCTTCTCCATCTCCTACAATAAATGCCCTTACTTTTTTATCGGTATTTTTAACAACTTCTTTGATGGATTCTAGGAATAATCCATGATTTTTGACAGGTACTAAACGTCCAACAATGGCGATGGCCACTTCATCATCCTTAATTTGATATTGTTGTCGGAATTCGATTCGTTTATTGGTTCGGTCGTCGGTGAAGCGACTCAGATCGAAACCTAGTGGTACGACTTCAATTTTATCGGATGGGCATACTTTATAGATATTCGCTAGTTCGTGTTTTTGCTTTTCACTAATGGCAATAATTTTGGAAGAAACTTTTGCTAATGCTCGTTCAATCTCTAGGAATAATCTTGTTTTGATGGGATTGAAGTAGGAATGAAACACATGTCCATGAAAGGTATGCAAGAAAACAGGTACTCCACATTCTTTGGCTGCTAGTCGTCCTAAGGCTCCTGCTTTTGCTGCGTGTGTATGTACGATGTCAGGTTTATATTCTTTAATGATTTTTTTGATTTCTCGGTAGGCGGGAATATCATTAAAGGGGTTAACTGCTCGAAACATTTTAGATACGTATCGAGGTGTGATTCCCAGATTGTCTAAGATAAATTCTGAACTTGCTTCTGATTCATCTTTCATACCTGCAACAACAAGGGTTTCATAAGTAGGTGCTAAATGCTTGGAGAGTAATCCAACGTTATAGGTTGGACCTCCAAGATTTAGGCGATTTGTAATGCGTAGTATTCTGGGCATATACCAAATTTTCGACAAGCATTTGAGGAGGGCATTATTAACATGCCCAAACAAATGTACAAAAAAGTATGATTCTGACCTATCTTTTTACACATTTTTTATCGGTAGACCTCTGATTTTTAAAATTATTTTTCGCTATTAAAAAATAACATTAGTTGCTCCAAACCCCTTCATAGATAAGGGTTTAGCATTTATTTTTTCATTTACTTTCTATTTTTGCATCTACAAAAATGGCTTTTGACTACTAATTTACTCTTTTTAAAAAAGTATGATTGAATTCTTATTTTTGCCTGATTTGTAAAAATTTCATTCGATCGTTCAACATTCGGTGTTTATTGATGGTT
>JAHDCM010000364.1 GCA_020629895.1 Bacteroidota bacterium | reverse complement strand
TCGCACATCGCACATTTTTTATTATGTTCCAACAACTATTTCCTCAGTCCAAGCCCATCATCGGAGTTATTCACCTGCTACCATTACCAGGCGCGCCTCTCTACGATGGTGATGCTGAAACAGTGTACCAGCAAGCCCTTGAAGAAGCGATACTACTGAATAAGCACGTAGATGGTATCATCATTGAAAACTTTCGAGACCATCCTTTTTTTCCGCAGCAAGTACCACCCATTACCGTTGCAGCAATGGCAACCGTAGGGCGGGAAATTATAAATAAAGTCAGTATCCCAGTAGGCATCAATGTACTGCGAAATGATGCACAAGCAGCCATGTCTATCGCTACTGCCATTGGGGCGCACTTTATTCGCGTCAATGTCCATATCAATGCGGTGGTGGCTGATCAAGGCATTATTGAAGGACTAGCTTGCCATACGCTACGGCTCCGTGCCTCCTTACGTTCCAATGTCCTAGTAATGGCAGATATAGGGGTAAAACACGCCAAAGCTCTCGCAGGACGCGGATTGGCTCTTGAAACACGCGATCTTTCTAGTCGCGGTATGGTAGATGCGATTATTGTATCGGGTTCTGGTACGGGACAGGCGACCAGTACAGCAGATTTGGAATTGGTAAAAGCCAATACCGATTTACCTGTACTTATTGGTAGTGGTACGCGTCCCGAAACGCTCCCGCAAATTTGCGAAGCAGATGGGTTTATAGTGGGTAGTTATTTTAAAACAGCAGGAAAAGCTATGAATCGAGTAGAGGAGGAGCGAGTTACTCAATTGATGGAGGTCATCAAAGATTTACGTATTTAGTCGATCTTCCAAGTCTGCTAGGGTACCATACAAATCGCCATTATCAGAAATGACTAAGGTATCAGTAGCAATGGGTACAGGTATTTGAGCGATACCTCTCAACAGTTGATCTATTTTATCCATATCGTTCACCAACGTTTCAGGTGCGCAATACACCACTATTATTTGCTCTTCAAACTGTCGGGCTAAGCGTCCGCGTAGAAAGCCGCCATAGTTGGGTTGATCATCCAAAATATAGTCATGCCCTTTAGGCACATTTTTTTTATGGGCATCTTTGGCATCAAATAAGGTTCCGTCAGGATAGAACCAAAATACAAACTCAGGATAAGTATGTGTATAGGCTTTAATAGCTTTACGTCGTCCGCTATATTTTTCGCGTAGAAATGGGAAGTGGAGTGTTGCTTTTTTTCGTGTTATGGAACCGACTGTAATCAAAGTGTAGGAAAGTTAATGGTTGTTTGTTCAAAAAAACGATACATGCCAGAAAATTCTGCTTTAGGATGTATAAACTCTTGGGTTATTAAATTGCGAGCAGCTTGTCTATGGATATCGTTGATCGTTTGGTCATCTAAAATTTGTCGTAAAAAACGATAATTCAGCAACTCTCTATAACGTAAATCGCGTAGTTCTTTTCGATTCAATCCTAGTAGCTCAATACAAGAACTAGTAATAGGTCGCACTTCATTATTTAAAGGAACTACATCTACTTCTCTAATAACATCATTATATTCATAAGCAAAGAAATCACTAGGATTGTCTATGTAAGGATCAATAGAGAGGGGGCGTTCTGTGGTGTGTAGAGAAGAGAATATTGTATGCGATAGTCCCAAGTCTTCATTTAAAGGGTCAGGCGTATAAGTGCCTGCTTTTCGTTCAAGGTACGCATTTGTATTGTTCTTTTGTATCCGCGGCTTTTGTAGTTGTTTATTGGATATGGGAAAGTCTGCAATTTTATATTTTTGATTACATAATTGACAAGAAGCGGCATAGTTGAAATAGCAATAAGCTAACCACCAATATTTGCTTTTAGGGCGATAATGTTCAACATCTCCATAAGCAACAGTGGTAAAATTAACTTCACAATAAGCACATTTATGAAAAGATTCTCTAAGTAGATTGGTTTTTGCAGTTTTCCATCTGGAGGGAGTGAATTGAAAATTTTGTCTAGTTCCTTGTCTTATGGCTCTGGCTTGAGTCAATAAGTCTAGTTCCCACTCCTTGCGTTTTTCTCCTGTGAAAGAGGAAGGAAATGAAGCTTCCTGCAAATTACGATTTAGCTTGATCATCCTTTATGCGTTTAATTTCCGCTTGTAACTTGCTAATAATGTCTGTTTCATCTTTGTTTTCATAAGAATACGAGTGGATAGGTAATTCCTCTAAACGGTCAATACCTTTTAATTGTGTAAGTGTATTTTGGTCTGGTTGTTTGGTAGCGAGATTCCTACTTTTCTGAGGTGCCTTTCGACTTTCGTTCTTTGCCCTTTCAACTATTGTAGATTCGTCAGTAGAGATACCAAAAATATCTGACATAACGATTTGGTGTAATAATAATTTTCTGGGGTCATTTTGGTATTGAAACAAATCTAAACGATCTTCCTTATTGCGAATAATAGTAAATAATTCACTATCTCCTGCCTGTTGTGCTACGAAGGGAGAGTGAGTAGTGGCAATAAGTTGAGCATTAGGAAATAGGGAAGAAATGGATTGAATAATTTTTCTTTGCCATGAAGGGTGTAAGTGTAATGCAATTTCATCTATCAATAAAATGAAAGATGTATCTAGGATATTGGGAGCATCTTTATAAGTAATAGATAAGCGATATAACAAATCTCCGAGCCAATTAATGGCTATTTGTATGCCATCACTCAATTGTGAGAATGTCACTACTTCATCTTCATATTTAAAGAGAATAGAACGATTGTCTTTATCTATTTTATAGAATGTAAGATCGGGTACCAGTTGATGTAAGGCTGTCTTTACTTTCTCTAAGCCTGCCTGTCCTTCTCTATAATCAATGTCCATCAACCAAGCCTCAAAAGGATATAAGGATGCTTCTGAGTCAAATAAAGTAGCAACATGTTCTGATCTAGTATGTTGATAATTACTGGTAGTTACTTTGAGTAATTTTCCTCCTACTTTGCGATGTACGCCATACGCCACCAATAAAGCATTATTAGATGATGTTTGTACTAAGCTGTCTAATTGGTTTAAACTTGTTTGGTTTTGAGAAATAATCTTAGATAAACTATCATTTCTATTAAATAGGAGTTGTATTTGTATTTCTTTTCCTTTTATGTCTATAAGGGTTGCACTTATACTCCCACTATCTGTCTGATTATTGATCCAATTATTGGAGTCACCAATGAGTTCGCCCAATGCTGAACTACCAGATAAAATTAAAGCAATGGATTTTAGGATAGTACTTTTTCCAGAACCATTATTGCCTAAAATGACAGTTCTATTCCGTAAGCATAATGTGCCATCATTAACTGTTTTGATAAAGGAAAGCTCTAAGTTTTTATAACAGCCAATATTTTGTAAGCTTAATCTTTTTAATTTCATGTAATGCTAATTGTTCAATCAAGACATCCATTTAAAAGTAACGGAATTCTACTGCTTTTCCAAGCCTATTTACCCGCTACCACAATGACAATCTCTCCCTTCACCTTCTTAGCTCCAAAATGAGTAGCCAATTCTGCTAAGGTACCGCGGGCATTTTCCTCATGCAACTTTGTCAATTCTCTTGATACTGCCGCTTGGCGATCAGTCCCCAAATATTCGCCTAATTGGGTGAGTGTTTTTACCAAACGAAAAGGCGATTCATAAAATACCATCGTACGAGTTTCATCCACTAGGGCTTTTAGGCGGGTTTGACGACCTTTTTTTTGAGGAAGAAAACCCTCAAAACAAAAACGATCACAGGGAATGCCCGAATTGACGAGGGCGGGTACAAAAGCAGTTGCGCCTGGTAGGGTTTCAACTTTTATTCCTTCTTTCAGGCACTCGCGAACCAATAAAAAACCAGGATCAGAAATACCTGGCGTACCTGCATCACTCATTAAAGCGACTGTTTTGCCTTCTTGTTTTAGTACCTCGATTACCTTTTGTAAAGTATGATGCTCATTATGCGTATGATGTGATTGTAGAGGCTTTTTGATACCATAATGCTTGAGTAACTTTCCGCTAATACGTGTGTCTTCTGCTAAAATAAGGTCTACCTCTTTCAGGATACGAAGGGCGCGAAGCGTAATGTCTTCGAGGTTGCCGATGGGAGTGGGGATGAGGTAGAGCATGATTGGGTGATTGGGTGAGAGG
>JAHDCM010000363.1 GCA_020629895.1 Bacteroidota bacterium | reverse complement strand
GGCATTCCCTCCTCTTGTAAGCTCTTAATAAATGACAAGCGTAATACATCGGCTGTTTGCTTTACAATATTTTCATCTTTGGGTAAGTTTTCCATTTGCTCGAGCATCAACTCGGCCTCTGCAATAAAATCCTTACAAGCAATTGCTGCATGTATATCATCTGCATCATACGCATTCTCTAGGGACAAGATAGCCCCTTCAGGGGTATCGAAATTAGGCAAAAAATGATCTTCACCTTCATCTACGAGTAAACCTCCTAAGCTTTTATCAAATGCCTCCAATTCGGCTCCTTCATACGAATCGCGTATGGCTCGAATGGTATACCCCCCAATCAATCGGCCTTGTTCTACAATCATCCAATCAGAGACAAGGTTTCGGTCAATGCCTATTTCTTGTCCTAGATATACATTCTTCACATCAATCGGCTCATTACCAATGGTACCAAATAGGTTACCCTCTTCATCAAAACTAGGAGATGTTAGCCAAATATGTTCTGCCATATCACCATCTACAATTTTCACCTTAATCGAAAAGTACTGCTGATAGGCTCGTGGGACCTTTAAACTGTCTTCAAAATAGTGCAATGTCAGGCGTGCTTTTTTTATTGCCCAATTCATTCGCGCATCTTGACTCGACACATCGTGTACAGCAGGTTGATCTGAACGTTCGCGAACCTGCTTTACTTTTACTGTTTCTTTTTTGGTTTTATTACCAAATAATTTAGAAAAAAGTCCCATCGTTATTGTGTTTAACTTAATGAATAGGCACCTTCGCTAGTTCCCCTTTCAAGTAGTCAATTACCTTAACCTCTAAGGCATCCATTTGACGAGCTTGTGCCATGTACCAAGAAATCCAATCACCTAATAAAATCAAATGCAACATTCTTGCCACCTTTGATTGTCCTTCTGCTTCAAGATCAAAAACATTTGGTGTGTATTGCTGAATAATTTCTTTGTTGATCTTCATTCGTGTTTTGGTACGATCAAAAACATCTGTTGCATGTAAGAAAATAGTTGCTAAATTAGCATCTTCTGTTCGCCAGCCAACTAGTTCATTGTGGTTCATTTCTGGAACAATATGATGCCAACAAAGCATTTTACTATTTTCATTAAACTGCTGTCGCCAGCGAATCGCCACCGATCCATAGCCATCTGGTGCATAAATAATGGGCATTTTATCGTACCATTGTTTGGCATAATGCTCTGCACTCGCCTTAATACTTGTTTCGTTTGCCGCCAAATCATCGGCAGCTTGAGTAATTTGATTGACAAAAGCATCGCTTATCAATCCGTGTGCATGTAGGATAAATAATTGCTGAATAAACGAATATCCCAAACAAGCTCTTGGTGAAGGGCCTTTGGGAAGAATGATTAAATCATAGCCTTTCTCACGGGCAAAATCTGCCATTTTACCACCAGAAGTAATACAACTGATCTTTGCATTTCTCAAAGCGGCCTTTTCCAGTGCCATCATCGTCTCTTCGGTATTTCCAGAAAAAGAAGAAGCAATTAATAAGGTATGCTCATTGACAAATGCAGGCATTCCATAATCTTTATTGACCAACATTGGCACGGATAGCTCCTCTTTCAATAAATCGATCACAATATCGGCTCCCATTCCTGACCCTCCTAGCCCCGTTACTAAAATATTGTGAATAGGTGTGCTTGTCTTCGTAAAGGTAGCTTGTTGTCCAATTTGTAAGGCTTCTTTTAACTGCGCTGGAAATCCAGCGATCAATTGATCCATCATAGTATATTGATTTTTGAGATTTAGAAGTTCGGTATTTACCGTACAATTTTGGCAAAAATACGACTTTTCAATCGCTTAACTGTCTTGTTATTGCATTCTTCTTGTCTACAAACATATTTTTGAGTACCTTAACATTTTCTATCCTACCCACTTTGCCGTAGTTTTTGATTATTCTTTAAACTACCACTTATGGCATTTCACAACGAACTTGGACAAAAAGGAGAAGGTATTGCGGTTTCTTTTCTCAAAAGAAAAGGCTATCAGATTTTGGCTACTAATTGGCGATATTACAAAGCCGAAGTAGACATTATTGCCAAAACGACTGAGGCAATTGTATTTGTGGAAGTACGAACACGAAGTTATGACTATTTTGGTCAGCCAGAAGAAACGGTTGACAAGCGCAAGCAAAAACTGTTGAAAAAAGCAGCCGAAGCCTATATGGATAAGCATGACTTATTTGATTATGAAGGACGGTTTGATATTGTAGCCATTATTCAGTCGGAAGGTGTACGCAAAACCTATCATTTAGAGGATGCGTTTTTCTTTTATGCTGATTGAGCAGTCGGTCAAGTTTACAAAGCATTGGGGTCAATAGCCAGAATCTTTTCTTTCATAGCTTTCATCTTTGACATATCTCCCTCTGCCATCCAGCGATTCATTTGCACAATTAGCATTTCCTTTTGCACACCATATTCATTCATATAGTCACTACATATTGCATCTGCTTCTTCGAAAGCTCCGACGACCAATAGCAAACTGGCGATTTCCCAATATTCGAGCTTAGTAAGCGAACGTGTTTCGCGTATGGAGATCATCTGCTCTAACCGTTTATGCCCATTTAGGCGCGTAGCTGTAATATTATAAAGAAGTACTGCCCATTGGTCTACCCACACCGCTTCATTTCCTTGTCGTAATGCTCTTGCTTGTGTATAAGCGGCATTTGTATCATCTCCTGTTAGATTGTATATAATGGAGAGTAACACTGATGATCCTAGTGCTTGTACTTTTTGCTGTTGTAAGCTTTCTATTTTTGTTTCTAAGGCTGCTAATTCTGCAATGGATATTGCATTAACCCATTGATCAATCAAAGAGACTGGTATATTTAAATGTGCTAGTAAAAGCTTTTCGGCAGGGTTTAGGTTAATAAACTGTACATGTACCTGTGCTTTTTGTAATAATAGGTTGCGATATAACTCGTCTTCTCCTTTCTTTTGCTTTGCTAGTTCAATTTGTTGATTAATCGCCTTAATAGCCCCTTTGTAATTTCCTTCATTGGCACAATCCATCAATGC
The DNA here is from genome assembly GCA_020629895.1 of Bacteroidota bacterium. Lineage (GTDB taxonomy): Bacteria > Bacteroidota > Bacteroidia > Chitinophagales > UBA2359 > JAHDHP01. Next base: position 1,095 of record JAHDCM010000363.1, on the reverse strand, counting down.
TTCTTGCTGTTTCACAAAACTGGGAGCATGTTCAATATCAGCATTTTGAGCAGTTGCTACTGAGTAATTTTGCTTGTAGCTCAAGTCTCCTGTTTGTGTCCACCATTTCCACTCACCAATTTGATACCCATTCAAGTACATGCCCTCCATTCGTAATTGTCCATCTGCGTACCATTCTTTCCAGTATCCGTCCATTTCGTTGCCCACCATCATACCTGCTCTTTTCGTTTGTCCATTTTCATAAAACCACTCCCAATTTCCAACTTTATCTCCTTGTTCAAAAATGCCTTGTCTCTTTTTCGTTCCATTCTCATACCACCATTGAAAAACGCCATCTTCCAATCCTTGTACATAGTGTCCTTCTTTGGCTAACTGCCCATTTTCATACCACTCCTTACACCACCCTATTTTTTTTCCATTGATTAGTTTTACTTCCATTGCCTTATTCCCATTGGCATACCAATGTGTCATCTTGCCCGCTATTTTCCCCTCTACTACTGTTACAAGACTACGCATTTGTTTATTGGTGTGATACTCGACTAGTTCACCTGAAAAATATTTTTTACTTTTTTTTAGGATATAACGCTCTCCTTTTTTTTCAAGTTCATTGAGCTGTACTTGTTGTGCCTGTATGCATACGGGAAACAATAAACTAACTAACAATATGATTATCTTATTCATAGTCAAGCTTTTTTATAAATTAAGCATACAAAATAGTGCCATAATGTGTAACAAAAGCATTAATTTACTCGTCTTAAAAATGTTTTCTTCGCAGGAAACTCCTAGCATATCATTAAAAAATTAGATACCTATGCAAAAATTAATCTCTATCTTTCTTCTTAGTCTTGTAATTATGGGTACAAGTGCTTGTAATAAACAATACTTTATTAGTAAAGACTTCAAGCAACAAACGAAGACACATCAACAGGTGGCTATTGCTCCTGTGGAAATGATTTTTACAGGTACCCCGCTTGGTGCATCGGTTAGTGAAAAAGAAATTATTGAATTGGAAGAAGGGGAAAGTAAAGCCTTTCAAAGTTCCTTATTTAATCAGTTGCAGTTTGAAATGAGTGACAATCGCAAGCCTATTCGAGT
>JAHDCM010000362.1 GCA_020629895.1 Bacteroidota bacterium | reverse complement strand
TCCAAGAATAAGCAAATCTAAATATACATAATTTCTACTCATCAGACTTCCATTTCTCAATAAAAAACCTTATATTCGTGCGGGCTTTCAACCTACCATCACTTTCCAAAAACTTAGTGACAGCTCAGTAATCACTTTTCTTTTCCAAACTGTTACTTACCGTTTTTACACCTTTTCAAGAATTACTCATTCACTACCCGTCACTTATTCAACATACACGTGTTTATCACTTCCAGACCGTTTACAACACTGTCCCCAAGTGTCAACACTCTATTCTCCTAACCTTTTAAATTGTTTCAATTATGGTAAACAACACACTTTCCCAGTTCCAAGATAGGCTCCAATTTAGTGATCCTATTCATTTCAAAAATGTAGTCATCCTACCCATCTACACCAGTAGTCCACCTAAAACCGTTTATATTGGCTTAAAAGAAGCCATGCAACAAAAATTTGTCGAAGTAGAAGAAGTCAGTGAAAGTGGTAGTGTTCCGAACTTAAAAGTCACCAACAAAGGCAAACAACCGCTTTTGCTAATAGATGGTGAAGAACTAGCAGGAGCCAAGCAAAACCGAATTTGTAATTTTACGCTTTTACTCGAAGCTGAAAAAGAACATATCATTCCTGTAAGCTGCACAGAACGAGGACGTTGGGCCTATAACACTAAAAAATTTGATGATTCTGATGTGATTATGGCCGCCAAAGCCCGCCACGCACTCAATAGCCGTAATGCATTGAATCTAGTACGCTCTAACCAATACGTTTACAAACAAGCGGAAGTATGGCAAGATATAGAAGAGTATCATGGAAAACTAAAAACTTCCTCCCGTACTCGTGCCATGAAAGATGCCTTCGAACAAAGTAAAACAACATTAGAAAACCACACTCAAGCCTTCCCGCTTCAAAGCAAACAGTGTGGAATGGCTATTTTTGTAAATGGGAAATTCGAAGGAATTGAGTTTGTATCACGCCCAGAAGCATACGCCAACTTACATAACAAACTTATTAAAAGCTATGCGATTGATGCGATGCAAGCTGTCAAGGACACCAATGTGCTTACAGCCTCTACTTGTCAATTTGAAGTGGATCAGTTTTTCAAGCAACTGCAATTGAATGATACCGAAATGTCAAAGAAAAAAGCAGTAACAGGCTTGGGTTACGATCTTCGTTTTATGACCAAAGCTAGTAATGCCAACCTATTGGTACATGACGATGAGGTCATTTATTTTTCAGGACATGAGTTTGCTACTCGTGTAAATCAGGAGCAAACACCACCTACTCACGAAGAAGAAATACCGCAGGTACAACAAAGACGTAGCAACTTCCTCAACCGTATGAGTAATATCTTTAATCGCCAGATGAAGCAAAAATCATAAGTTCATCATGATTTGTTGGGCGTATCCCCATCTTTATTAAAAAAAACTCCCACCAGCATTTCGCTGGTGGGAGCATTTTTTTTAACAAAGATGGGGTCGGGCTATCCGCTTGTAGTTGTCTCACATCCAACTGTTCGGCTATATCGCCTAGCAGTGTCTTCCGCTGTCAGCCCTGCTAGGCGAAGCCTCACAAGCTGGCTGCTTCGCCAAGCTACCGCTACTATCCCTTACGCGATTCACGATAGAACGATCGACGTTGCGTTCTGGCGCGAGGCGCAAAATCTTGCGCCTCTGCGTTAATCGTCACAACGTTAATCGTTCAATCGTCACAACATTAATCGTTTAATCGTGAATCGTTCAATCGTCATATCGCTTCTTATACTGCCTCAAAGGCTTGCGTCAAGTCAGCTTTTAAATCGTCGATATGCTCAATTCCGACACACAAGCGGATCAAATCTTGTGTAACGCCCGCCTTTTCCTGCTCCTCTTCGGTCAATTGGCGGTGTGTGGTACTTGCAGGGTGACAAGCCAATGATTTGGCATCACCAATATTAACAAGTCGTTTGAACAGCCCCAAAGCATCATAAAATCTAACCGCACTTTCATAGCCTCCTTTGATCCCAAAAGTCAGTAAAGACGAAGGTGTTCCTCCACAATATTTTTGAGCTAAGACATGATAGTCACTACTCTCTAGCCCACCATAACGCACCCATGCTACCTGCTCATGACTTTCTAAAAATTCAGCAACAGCTAAAGCATTTTCACAATGTCGCTCCATGCGAAGTGGAAGGGTTTCTAAACCCTGTAATATTTGAAATGCGGATAAAGCGGGCAAACAAGCTCCTGTATTTCTCAAGGCTACTGTACGCGCCCTTGCAATATAAGCTGCCGCACCCATTGCTTCAGTATATACCACCCCATGATAACTCGGTTCTGGCTGTGAAAACTGAGGGAATCTATCGGCATGTTTCGCCCAGTCAAAATTGCCACTATCAATAATAATTCCTCCTATGGTTGTTCCATGTCCCCCTACATACTTGGTGAGTGAATGTACCACTATATCCACTCCATAGTCAATAGGTTTGATTAATGCGGGGGATGCCACTGTATTATCACAAATAACAGGCACTCCTTTAGCGTGTGCTGCTTTGGCAATAGCCTCTAAATCGCAGATATTTCCAGCAGGATTCCCAATACTCTCACAATAAACCCCTTTGGTTTTATCATCTATTAAAGCTGCTAAATCGTCTGCATGATCACTCTTTGCAAAACGCACTTCAATGCCCAACTGTGGTAGCATGTGTGCAAATAAGGTATAGGTTCCTCCATACAATTGTGGTGTAGAAACGATATTGTCGCCAGCAGAAGCCAAGTTAATAATGGCGTAGTTGACTGCCGCACTTCCAGCACTTACTACTAGACCAGCTATTCCGCCCTCTAAAGCTGCCATTCTTTGTTCCAACACATCTACGGTTGGGTTCATGATTCGACTATAAATATTACCTGGAACTGCCAAGTTAAACAAGTCTGCACCATGTTGCGCATTGTCAAACTCATAGGCTACGGTTTGATAAATAGGAACAGCTACTGATTTGGTAGTAGGTTCGGTCGTGTATCCAGCATGGATAGCCAAAGTTTCTTTCTTCATTTTATCCTTATTTAACATTAATTAAATATTTATTTTTGTTCGTATTGCTTTTCTTATATGTTCGTGTTCTATCAGAAAGGCATCATGTCCATAAATAGACTTAATTTCAAAGTATTCTGCATTGGGAATGTGTTTGGCTAGAAATTGTTGCTCATCAACAGGAATGAGGAGGTCTGATTCAAAACCAATGACAACTGTATTACACCTAATAAGTGTCAATGCTTCTTCAATACTATTACGCTTTCTTCCAATATTGTGTGTATCTAAGGCATTTAAAAGGGTATAATAACACTGTGCATCAAATCGCTTGACAAACTTTTCTCCCTGATAATTCATGTAGCTACTCGCCCTAAAATTAGCGATTATATTTAGGTCTATTTCATTTTGTCGAATATTAAAGGAGCGTTGTGTACGATAATAAGGTAAAGCAACAGCCCGACATGCCTTTAATGCTTTTCTTCCTGCCTCCTCTGTTTTTTGGTGTAAGGTTTCATCTGCTCGCAATATCAATCGTTGTGCTTCATGAATAGCAACCGTCCAGGGCGATTCTCGTGAGGAACAACATAATAGTACGAGGTTCGCCACCTTATCGTCCAACAAAATGGCCATTTCTTGGGCGATATTTCCCCCACAAGAACCACCAATTAGCAATTTTATTTGCTCTATTTTAAAATGTTCTAATAATTGCAGGTGCAGCCTTGCAGTATCTCTAATGGTATAAAATGGAAAGTCTATGCCATAGATCTCATTCGTATCTGGATTGATCTGTTTTGCTGAACTGGTGCCATAAGGCGACCCCAGATTATTGGCACATATAATAAAGTATTTATCCCAATCAAAAATATCTCCTTTACCAAAAAGTCCATGCCACCAATCATCGGCATCAGAATTGGCGGTTAGGGCATGGCAAATAAAAATAGCATTATCTCTATTTTCATTTAATCGACCATAAGTATTGTAAGCAATGGTAGGTTGCTTAATAACACCTCCTTGTTCTAGTACAAAGGGTTGTTCGGGTTCGAAATAGGAATATGTATAACTTGCTCTACTCAATTTGTTGTATTAGTAAAGAGGAAAGAATAAATTGCCCAAATATTGATGGGCAGTATTGGAACAAATAT
>JAHDCM010000361.1 GCA_020629895.1 Bacteroidota bacterium | reverse complement strand
ACTAAGTAAAGATGAAAAAATAAATTGATCAAATATTGCTAGACTATTTGCTAAGGAATGATGAAAAAATAACTTTACAATTATTTGGATTGATTATTTTTGTGCCTAACAAGGCAGAAAACGTAGGCGATGCAGCGCATCGGCGAGGCTTTCTAACAAAGCTAGGTGCAAAAAGAAGCAGCCAAAAATGTAAAGTTATTTAATCTTCATTCCTAAGAAGACAAGGCGAAAAACGTAGGCATAGCCGTAGGCTCTGGCGAGGCTTTTCAACGTAGTATTGTTAGCAAATAGACAGCTAGATTGGGCAATTTGTTCTTTCCTCTTTACTAAAGCTGTCTACTCGTATCAAAATGCTCCAAACGCGTAGCTATTTCACTCAAAAACTGACTTCCCATAGCCCCATCTACAATACGATGATCATAAGAAAGCGACATAATCATCAAGTGACGAATGGCAATCACATCTCCATATTCCGTCTCCATTACCGCAGGCTTTTTGCGAATCGCTCCAACTGCTAAAATAGCCACTTGTGGCTGATTGATAATAGGCGTTCCCATAATACTACCAAAAGAACCAATATTGCTAATGGTAAAAGTCCCACCCTGAATTTCATCAGGTTTCAATTGATTGTTACGAGCGCGTCCCGCAAGGTCATTAATCGTTTTAGCAAGACCTACCAAGTTCTTATGATCAGCATCCTTCACCACAGGTACAATCAAATTACCATTTGGCGTAGCCGTTGCAATACCCACGTGATAATCGCGCTTTACTAAAATATTATAACCATCCACCGACGCATTGAGATAAGGGAATTTTTTCAGCGCATTTACAACCGCCTCCACAAATATAGGTGTGAAAGTAATTTTCTCTTGTTCTCGCTTAAAGAAATCATCTTTCACCTGATTACGCCATTTCACAATCTCGGTTACATCCACCTCTACAAAAGAAGTGACATGTGGAGATACCTTCACCGAATTAACCATGTGATCAGCAATCAAACGACGCATCCGATCCATTTCAACAATTTCTGTACTAATATCAGTTTGGTAGGTTTTTTTAGCACTAGGAGGAGGTGGTGAAGTGTCTACTTTAGCTTTAGGTGTTGGAGGAGGCGCAATAGGAGAGGGAGGAGCGACACTTGTTTTAGGAGTAAGCAAAGTGGGTGCTGTGCTGACTACCGCAGGTGGTGGCGTAATCGCCTGACTGCCATTTCTGACAAAAGCCAATATATCTTTTTTGGTGACGCGTCCATTTTTACCCGAACCAGGAATACTATCTAATACTTCCGCACTAATTCCTTCTTGACGAGCAATATTCAATACCAAAGGTGAATAAAATCGACCATTGCCACTTGAGGGACGGACTGTTTTAACAGGACTGCCATTGATAGGAGCCAAACCAACATCTTGCCCAACTGCTACAACTTCTTGTACCAATACTTGAGGGGCAGGAATTGCAGGAACCTCATTGGCATCCGCCTCACTTTCTACATTAATCAAAGCAATCGCCTCACCTACTGCCACCGTATCTCCTTCTTGATACAAAATTTTGGCAAGCGTTCCAGCAACAGGAGAAGGAACATCCGAATCCACTTTATCTGTTGCAATTTCAACAACTGTTTCTTCTTCTTCAATGCTATCTCCTTCTTGTTTTACCCACTTCAAAATGGTCGCTTCCATAATGCTTTCACCCATTTTGGGCATGATTAATTCCACTTGTGCCATAAGATTTAGCAATTTTGTTAACAGGATATATTATACCCACAAAGTTAAGGTATTTTTTGATACTAACTAAGAATAAAAATGATGCCATGTCTTTTAACCTAATTTTGGGCGTGTCCTTTTTTCGCCTCACCTGTCAATGCGTACACGCATCAACAGGCACGAGGCGAAAAAAGGTCGGGCTATTCACTTGTAGTTGGCTCGTAGAAAAGGTGTTCGGCTATCTTTGCTGGCAGTGTCTTCCTCCGTCAGCCCTGCCAGCAAAAGCCGCACTACCTTTCTACTTCACCAAGCTACCGTTACTATCCCTCACGCGGCAACCAATGAGTAAAGTAGAGACGTTTTGTAAAACGTCTTAGGAGTGAGGCTGTTGTCGAAGGCAAATCTTATATGTATTTCTTCTTCTCTTTTTCCTTTTATGAAAATTCTTAAATGTACTTTCATTTCTTTTATGGTTCAATAAAAAATGCCGACTCTTAATTTGTACCTTTGCAGCAAAATTTGACACTTATGAAACAAGTAACAATTATTGGTGCAGGTACAATGGGAAACGGCATTGCACAAGTATTTGCTAGTAAAGGACTGCAAGTCGCTTTGGTAGATCGCAGCCAAGAAGCACTGGAACGTGCAGTAGCAACAATTGGAAAAAATTTAGACCGCCTGATAAAAAAGGAGCGTTTAACAGAAGTAGATAAATCGTTGGCATTAAAAAATATATCAACCTTTACCGACCTTCGCGAATCGCCAACTGCTGATGCAGATATAGTTGTAGAAGCAGTATTTGAAGACTTAAAAGTAAAAGAATCTATTTTCGGCACATTAGACGAAATGTGTAAAGCAGAAACGATCTTAGCATCGAATACCTCCTCTATTTCTATTACCAAAATAGCGGCCGCAACCAAACGCCCTGATAAAGTGATTGGAATGCATTTTTTTAATCCCGTGCCGATTATGAAATTAGTAGAAGTAGTAAGAGGATACGGTACATCAGATACCGTAACACAGCAAATTATTGCATTGAGTAAGCAGCTAGGCAAAGTGCCAGTTGAAGTGAATGATTACCCCGGTTTTGTGTCAAACCGTGTATTAATGCCCATGATTAATGAAGCCATCTGTACCTTGCATGAGGGAGTGGCAGGAGTGGAAGAAATAGATACTGTAATGAAATTAGGAATGGCACATCCAATGGGGCCATTACAACTAGCAGACTTTATAGGGTTGGATGTCTGTCAATCAATTATGGAAGTCTTGTATTATGGATTTGGCAACCCAAAATACGCGCCTAGCCCATTACTAGTCAACATGGTGAGTGCAGGTAAGTTGGGACGTAAGTCGGGTGAGGGATTTTATAAATACGAAAAAGGATCAAAAGAATTAGTCGTAGCAAGTCAATTTGTACGTGCTTAATTATAACTACTTAGAGGCTGTCTTGATTTTAGAATTGGAGCTGGAAAAGCTAGATTTTTTGCCCTAATGAAGCCTTTTTTGAGACACATAGCAGAGCTACGTGCCGAAAAAAAGGTGCAATTAGGTCGAAAAAGATGTTTTTTCTAAGCCTGATTGTAAAATCAAGACAGCCTCTTACTTACGAGGCCCTACCATCACCCGCCCGTTTTTACATAAAGCCTGACGGGCAGGGTAGTGAGCAATCGTGTAAAAATCATGTGTGCCAATAATAACAGCCGTATCTGTCTCCTCCGCAATCGTTTTAAGTAAACCAACAATTTCTTCGGAGGTTTGTGGGTCTAAGTTTCCAGTTGGCTCATCAGCTAAAATCAACACCGGATCATTAAGTAACGCACGAGCAATGACAATGCGTTGTTGCTCTCCTCCTGATAGTTGGCAAGGCATCGCTTGTCGTTTATGAAGTAGCCCTACATTTTTTAATACAAGTTCAATACGTTGGTTAATAGCTTTTTCACTCGTCCAATCAGTAGCTAATAAAACAAAGCGAAGGTTCTCATCGACTGTTCGATCTTGTAGAAGGTGAAAATCTTGAAAAATAAGTCCGAGTTTGCGGCGTAGTCGAGGAATCTCGTCTATGGTTAGGCTACCTACTTCTTCGCCAGCTACAATTAGTTGTCCGCCTCCTAGTGCTAAATCTCCATAAAGTGTACGGAGTAAACTGGTTTTTCCTGTACCAGTACGTCCCACCAAATATAATAATTCACCTTTTTGGAGGTCTAATTGAATGTCCTCTAAAATAACCGTATTTTTTTGCTTTATAGTGACACCTTTCATAAAAACAACAGGTTCTTTATTAGCCTGTTGAAGGGTCTTGTATTTAGGGAAACTTTGTTGAATAATGGCAGTCACAGAGCTTGTTTTGAGGGGGTCAAAAAAATAATAGCTTGCCAAGTACAGATAGTATCACCTATTACCATTTAGAGGCTGTCTTGATTTTAGAATTGGAGCTGGAAAAGC
>JAHDCM010000360.1 GCA_020629895.1 Bacteroidota bacterium | reverse complement strand
AAGGACGTTTATAGTCTTTCTAAAGCGTATGCGGAACAATTAAATCAAAAAAAGAAGATTTTTCAAAGTACCACTAAAACGAAAAAACACCTCTCTTGGGCTATGATAACTGCTTTGGGTTTTAAGCCTAATAAACATAGCCTAGGATTAATTGAAAACCATATTACTTTAGATGTCTTGTTTGAAGACATCTCTTTAGCGTTCTAACGCTGACTTATTATTATCCCGCCAACAACACCATCGCCACTTGAATCAAACCAATCATAAAACCTAATACGGCTCCTACAATTTCGATAAATTTGAATTCTTTTTTGAGAATAGCATGTACAATATCTTCGAGTTTATCGGAAGAAAATTTAGTCACTTTATCCTTCACTATTTTCTCAATGTCAAAGCTACTTTCCATCTTCCGCACATAGGATTCAATTGCTTCAGGCATAGCATCTTCGATTTCTAACATCGCCTGTTCTGCAAATTTATCTTTGATATTGGCACTCACAAAAGTAGCCAGTAAGGGATAATGAACAGGAAATTTGTGATCGAGGTAATCTTTAATTTTCAATTCTACAATATCCAATACAGGTTGCAAATTATCTCGACTGGTAAAGCGTTCTTCAATATCCTTAAAAGACAGCAATTCCCTTGACACAATTGTTCCTAGACGTTGTGCTAGTACGTTTTGTCGTTTGGGGAATATACCTTGAATTTCAAGAAAGCCAATTTTCACTTTTTCTTTTGGATGAAAAAGCATTTTTACCGCTAAAAAATTAGTAAACCAGCCTACTAAAGCTGCGATAAATGGGAGGGTATAGATCATATTTTGTGCTTAATTTAGTACATTTGAGGGCTGTTTCAATCTCTCACTAAATCCGAAGCCCCATGCGCAAGGTGTATATCAACAACAAACCAGTCTACCTAAGAAGTTCACAAGAAGCAGGATTAAGCAACCAAGATCGTCGAATTTTACAGGTCACCTATAAAGATGTGGTTGAGTTGAAAAAAATCACGGAATACATCAATAGAAATAAAGATTTAGAATCGACACATATTCTAGGCAAAAATGATGCGGAATTATGGAATGATTTTCTTTCACTTTATTTATTAATTGATGCTGCGGGCGGTATGGTATTTAATGAACGAAATGAGGTACTGCTAATTTATCGAAATAACACCTGGGACTTACCCAAGGGCAAAGTCGAAAAAGGCGAAACAATAGAGGAAGCAGCAGTACGTGAAGTGATGGAAGAAACAGGTTTACAACAGGTTAACATTCTTGCCCCTGTTGACGTTCAACCTTGTGGGAATGTCACCTATCATACCTATATTCATCCTGTCAAAAAAAGAGTCGTATTAAAAACTACCTACTGGTATTTGATGCGTTGTGAAACACAGGCAGTAATACCTCAACAAGAAGAAGGGATTACTGAAGTGCGATGGGTACCCATTGGTGATTTACCAAAATATGAAGTAAAGACTTACGGGTCTATACGAGATGTAATGGTAGCAGGAAGGATAAATCCCATTCAATCTTAGGTTTCTAAAACCACCTCGCAACCAGGAGGTACTAATTGCTGTAAAACGGACTTATATTCCTTTTTAAAGGCCGCCCCCTCCCCTATTGAATAGCGTCTTTGTATAACAATCCGTTGTAACTTTTTTAAATTCGATAAGCATTCTGGGGGCATTTCTAGTCCTTTATTATTGGGATTATTATTTCCCAGCAAACTTATCTCTAATTCTTCAAGATTGGTCAACTGACCGATGATCTTAGGGAAGCTGCGGAAATGATTTGATCGTAAATAGAGGCGTTTTAAGGCTTCTAAATTTCCTATACTTGTGGGCAATTCTTCTAGTCGATTTCGCTCTAAATTTAAGATTTCTAAATGACTTAGTTGTCCTATTTGATCGGGTATTGCCTCCATTTTATTTTGGCTAATATCTAAACTTCTCACAGAAGTCCAATTACAAACTATCTTAGGAAAATCAGACCAGTTATTTTTAGATAAATCAACTTTTTGTAGGGTATCGAAATGCGAAAAGACGCTCAATAATTGGTTCATTTCTTCCTCCTTGTGACGAACCCACCCTTTTCTTCCTTGATATTCTTTGATACCTAGATAACAATCACTTAAATTCAGTATTTCCACCTCATAATCTAGTAATTCTTGGGGAAACTTAGTTAATAAGGTACTTTTAAAATCGAGTTTCTTTTCAACAGGGTCATAAAACTGTTCTTCTATAATTTGTTTCTTTAGGACGGTATTATCACTTTGTTCAAAGAGAAATAAAACACCCTCACTTTTTCCATTCTCCCTATACACCCTTTCTGCCATACAGTGAGGTAACAAATCTATTGGTGTGCCATCTTTACTAGAAATACTAGAAAAATTGGGGTAATTAGAAAAATGTACTGCAAGTCCTTGTGAATAACCATAAGTACCTTCACAAAAGGTTAAATGCCGCATATTTTTTAAGTTTTTGAAAGCATCAGGTATAGTAATTCGTTCAGTAACATATAACAGTCTTAGTTTATAAATATTTAACGATTCCAAACTTTGTATCTCACAGACGACACTTGGAAACTCCTTAAAGTTATTGGAAGAAATATTGAGTTCTCGTAATTTTGTAAATTCCTTCAGATAGGTGCCAAGCTTGGTTAGCCTATTGCTTGAGACATTCAGTACTTCTAGCTCTTTGAAAACCTTCATTTTACGAGGCAACGTTTTCAATTTATTATTACTAAGATCTATTCCTTTGAGGTTTTCAAATTGGTAGAGTACTTCTGGTACTTTTGTTAATGTACAATTTTGAAGGGAAAAATGCCCATTTACAATAAAACGTTCCGCCAGTTTTTTTTGCAAATCCATGGGCAGATTATCTAACAGATAGTTAAGTCCTGTACCATATTTATTATACATCGCCAAAGCCAATTTTAGCCCATCTAATTTACCACTACTCATTTGCACATATCGGCTTATATTCTTTTTGATCGTCTGCTCCGTTGGATGTACATTTTTTTTGGAGCTTAAACGTATATCAGAGGTAAGAATTGGGTCGTTTGGTTTTACATGTAATTTTTGGAGCAAATCTAGGGCTTCCTCTCGTAGCTCCTTTTGTGGTGTCATTTTATAGACAACGAACAATTCGGTTAATAAAGAGGAAGGAATTGCTCGTCCGTTTAATATCGCGAATCCTAGTTTTGTATTGGCATCATCGGCACTCAATAACAAACTAGATAAATTTTCGATTTCTTCTTGACTTAATTTCATAATTGTTGTAATAAATTCTAAGTTGAAACCACTTATTTAGTACTAAATCAAAATTAACATAAAAAACAAACAAAATGCAAACAGCTCACGAAGTAGATTTTCAAATATTTGGCGAAGAAATGCAATGTGTCGAAATTGAATTAGACCCTCATGAAACAGTCGTTGCCGAAGCAGGTAGCCTCATGATGATGGAAGAAGGGATTGAGATGGAAACGATTTTTGGAGATGGAAGTGGCCAAGAAAAAAAGGGATTGATGGGAAAAATATTCTCAGCAGGAAAGCGGGTATTAACTGGTGAAAGCTTGTTTATGACTGCTTATACGAATGTGGCTCCTGGCAAAAATCATGTCACCTTTGCGGCTCCATATCCTGGGCGTATTTTACCCTTAGATTTATCAGAATTTCAGGGAAAAATCATTTGCCAGAAAGATGCTTTTTTGTGTGCGGCAAAAGGCGTACAGGTGGGGATTGAGCTTCGTAAAAAATTAGGTACAGGACTATTTGGTGGGGAAGGTTTTATTATGCAAAAATTAGAGGGAGATGGCATGGCTTTTTTACATGCAGGTGGTACTGTTTTAGAGCGCGATTTGAATGGCGAAAAATTACGCGTAGACACAGGCTGCTTAGTTGGTTTTACACCAGGCATCAATTATGATATCGAATATGTAGGTGGTATTAAAAATGCGGTATTTGGTGGGGAAGGATTATTTTTCGCTACTTTACAAGGGCATGGTACGGTTTGGATTCAGTCGCTTCCATTTAGTCGTTTGGCAGATCGAATTGCTTCGGCAGCTTCGAGTATAGGTGGTAGTAAAGGAGAAGGAAGTATTTTGGGAGGATTGGGGAATTTACTAGATGGTGATGGGGTTTAGTAAAGATGAAACTTATCAACATTGCTACCAGC
>JAHDCM010000359.1:2600-4174 GCA_020629895.1 Bacteroidota bacterium | reverse complement strand
CCCATTTTTGCAGGCACCTACTACCCCAAAGAACAATGGATGAAAATCCTAAAATTTTATGCAGGAAAATACGAAACAGATAGGGACGCACTCATAAAACAAGCCGAACAAGCTACGAGTAGTATTGGAAGAATGGAGGTGCCAATTTTCAACCCCGTAGCACCCGATTACACAACCGCCGATTTAGAGCAACTATTTACAATCTGGAAAAAGCGCATTGATTTCAAGCTAGGTGGGAAACAAGGCGCACCAAAATTCCCGATGCCCAATAACTATTTATACCTACTACGTTATCATCACCTTACTGGCAATAAAGAAGCACTTCAAGCTACCACCAGCACCCTCGATAATATGTTCAACGGAGGTATCTACGATCATTTAGGAGGAGGTTTTGCCCGCTATTCAGTAGATGCGGTATGGTTGGTGCCGCACTTCGAAAAAATGCTATACGACAATGCCCAACTGGTTAGTCTCTACTCCGAAGCCTATCAACTCACCAAAAATCCCACCTACAAAAAAGTCGTTTACGAAACCCTCGAATTTATTGAGCGAGAAATGACCGATCAAACAGGCGGTTTTTATTCTTCACTGGATGCAGATAGTGAAGGAGAAGAAGGGAAGTTTTATGTATTCACCAAACAAGAAATAGATGAACTACTAGGAGAAGAAGATGCCAATATATTCAATACCTACTATAATATCACCGAAAAAGGAAACTGGGAACACCACAAAAACATTCTACACCTCAAAAAAACCAATACGGAAGTTGCCCAAAAGTTAAATATCAGTGAAGAGGAGTTACAAGAAGCCATCAAACGAGGAAAAGATAAACTATTCAATTACCGCGCAAAACGCATTCGCCCAGGTTTAGACGACAAAATCCTCACCGCTTGGAATGCCCTTATGATCAAAGGCTACACCGATGCTTATCGCGTATTCGGAGAACAAAAATTCCTTGACAAAGCCATCCGCAATGCCCAGTTTCTCCAAGAAAATGGTATGCAAGTCGATTATCGCCTCAATCGCAACTATAAAAACGGCAAATCTACCATCAATGCATTTATGGACGATTACGCCCTATTAAGTTATGCCTTTATCTCCCTCTATCAAGCCACCTTCGACGAGCAATGGCTCGAAAAAGCCAAAGGACTAACCGATTATACCCTCCAACATTTCTACGACGAAAGTACAGGCATGTTCTACTATACCTCCACATTAGACAAGCCGCTTATTGCCCGAAAAATGGAAATATCTGATAATGTAATTCCTGGAGCTAATTCAATCATGGCAAGAAGCCTCTATTACCTCGGTATGTACTATTTCGATAAAAACTACCTCGACAAGTCCGCTCAAATGCTGCACAATGTTAAAGACGATGTCCTCAAACAACCCCTCTTTTATTCCAATTGGGGCATCCTCATGTTGCACCAAGTCAAAGAACCCTACGAAATTGCCATTGTAGGAGACGACTATGCCAGTAAACGTCAAGCATTCGACCAGCACTACTTACCCAATACCCTATTTTTAGGAGGAGAAAAAGAAGGAAATCTACAACTCCTCAAAAGCAAACTACG
>JAHDCM010000359.1:0-2500 GCA_020629895.1 Bacteroidota bacterium | reverse complement strand
TCCCGCGCCTCAAAAGCAAAAGAACCCTGAGCAGGCGTTAAAAACCAACTCTCTGTTTCCATCTCTTCCTCCAACTGACCCGCACCCCAACCCGCATAGCCCGTAAAAAAACGAATATGATGTGGCGAAATCACCCCCGCATGAATATACTGTTTCAAGGCATTAAAATTACCACCCCAATAAATATCCTTCGTCACCTGAATACTATCCTCTAACAAATCACCATAACCATGCAGATAATGTAAGGTTTCTTTAAGACCCATCGGCCCTCCAAAATAAAGTGGAACATCAAAACCTATTAATTCCTGAATCGCATCACCCAAACGATATTGTAAAGGACGATTTAAAATCAACCCAAAACTACCTTTCTGTGCTTGGTGTTCACACAAAAAAACCACAGAACGCTTAAAATTAGGATCTTGAAGAAACGGCTCTGCCAATAAAACCTGACCTGCTTGTAACATATTCGAACTCAATATAAGATGAATTAAAGGTGGACTAAAGCAGATAAATCTACACCATTTTTTCTATATACACCAAGCAATAACACATTTATTTTTGGAGTATCATGACAGATTCTCGCATCCATTTTTTAAATTTGTAATTCTATTTTAATTTGAAAACCTCTTTAATACAGAAAATAAATGAAACTAAACAGGATGAGATGGATAGGACTAGCTCTTCTAGTGCTAGGATTGGGAATAATCGGATGTGGTGGCGAAAGTAAAACGAATAGCTCTAAAACGTCAGATATTAAAACGCAACAAACAGAAACAGTGGTTCGAGACACTGGAAAAGAGAAAACCATAGCAACAGATGCAAATTCAACGGATATTGACTACGCCAGTTTAGGAATGCAAATAGAGGCGAATGCGCCACAAGGACTAGCCATAGGCGATGATGCACCTGTTATAAAAATGCAAGACTATAACGGCAATATGATCGACTCTGAAAAAATACTAGAATTAGTACCAATGGTCGTCATGTTTTATCGTGGCAAATGGTGTCCACTTTGTAGTAAATACCTAAGTGAGTTTAATGACTCGCTCAAGTATATCCAAGACGAAGGAGCTATCGTACTTACCGTTACCCCCGAAACGGCTGACAATGCACGCGAGATGCGAGATATAACAAAAATGAGCATGAATATTATCCCTGATTCTGCCAATGTCTTGATGAATGCGTTTGATGTAGCGTTCGACGTAACCGATACCTATCAAGAAAAAATAAAAAATAAGTTTAACATAGATATAGCCGAAAATAATGGAGCTGAAACCGCACAATTGCCAGTGCCAGCAACATTTATTATCAACAAATCAGGGCAAATCGCTTGGAAGCATTTTGATCCTGACTATAAAAATCGAGCATCTGTCAAACAGATTCTCGACCATTTATGGGATTAGTAAAGATGAAAAAATAAATGGTGTCAAAATGCGATACTATCTTTTTGATAGACAAGGCATGAAACGTAGGCGATGCAGCGCATCGGCGAGGATTCATAACGCAGTATTTCGAAAAGATAGGCAGCATTATGGTACTAGTTATTTATTCATCTTAGTACCTTATTGTCTTCATCACCTTACTCTACGACTATGAAAAGTACCCTCTTTGCCATTTTACTGCTAGTAGGAAGTGCCTATATTGTATCTGCGACTCCTAATCAATCTTGTACGCTTTTCAACCAGCTAGAAGCCGAAATACATCATTACAAAAATTTGCGTTATGAGGCTCAAAGCGACGCCCAAAGGCAAAATATGGATCGTATGATTCAACATTTGTCAGGACGCGCCCTACCTGCACTCGAAGCATGTTGGGATGACATCCGAAAAGATGCTTCCGTTGGGGTACAGTTACAAATTTGGTATAAACTAGGACTACTCAACTGGGATAGCGGCAACACACAGCAAGCCTATGTCTATTTTAGAGATTGTTATTTCCACGAGCAAGCAAATAATAGCACACTTGGAAGCAAAACAATCGCGCAACTTAGTGAAAATTACTTACTAAAATATGGAGATGGATACGACGAGCGATTACACCAAGAAAGTCACCTTTCACAAATTGCGACTTCCATCGAAAAAGAAGAGATTCTACTTGCCCAAGCACAACAAAGAAGCCCAAGCGCAACAGCTCCACAAAATCAACAAAGCATAAAGGTCTATGAACGAGAAGGAAACCTCGTTCTTCCTGCTCGCACACAACCAATCGTAGAGCAGTTGCCCACGCCCAATAATCCAATGGCAGATCGCTCTAAAAGTCGTCCAGGACGTGTGCAACAAACACAAGATTATGAGCGAGTAATCGTTTTAGACCCTCAAGAACAAGCACAACTGCCTGTTACTACCACACCCAAAGCTACTACTTATTATCAAGATCGCTCCACCCCTGATATCCGTCGTACTAAAAAGAGTGCGTTCGGCATCAAAAGATATGTACCCAAACAATATCAAACCGAAACACAAAATCCACAACCAACACAATCCTATGCTCCCTTAACCCC
>JAHDCM010000358.1 GCA_020629895.1 Bacteroidota bacterium | reverse complement strand
CACTTGTAGTTGGCTTACACAAGCCTCTTCAGCTAATCGTCTAGCAGTGTCTTCCTTCGTCAGCCCTGCTAGTCGTAGCTTCACTAGGCTTCTGTTTCACCAAGCTACCGTTTCTATCCCTTACGCAGTCCCCTCCTCGGGAGGGGATTTAGGGGTGGGTTTTATGCGATGTACTAAGTGCGAGGTGCGACGAAGGTACTTTTGCAGCGCATTATATATAGTAAAGCCCAGAATGGGCGACCATAACTATAGAAAAAATAGGATCATTTTTTATAGCCCAGAATGGGCGACCGTATTATTACAAGAACAGGACAGTATCCACATCAATAGCACCAATTTGGTCGCCCATTCTGGGCTTGTGGATCGGATGTTTATCTTTCTATTAATAAGGTCATCCCTTCGGGATTAACAAGTCTCTATGTCTTTTAAAACCTGTCCAAACTCTAACGTTTTTGCCACTCATTATACATAATATATTTTGCAAAGGTATAACGCGCTGCAAAAGCACTTTCGTAGCACGTAAATCGTCAATCGTTCAATCGTTTTTCGCGTGAGGGATAGTAGTGGTAGCTTGGTGAAACAGCCGCTTTGTGAAGCAAGGACTAGCGGGGCTGACGAAGGAAGACACCGCTAGGACTATGCTAAACTAGCGGCTGTGAGACAACTACAAACGAATAGCCCGACCCCATTTTTTTCGTTTTTGCCCGTTGCTGCGTCTTCGCAGGAAGGGGCAAAAACGAGAAAATGGGGACACGCCATTCTACTAATTCATCTTTTCTTGTTCTGTCAACATCTTAGAGGCTTTTTGGATATTCCAGATGGTTTCATTTTTTATTTTACTTTCGATCCATGCTTCTAGGTCAAAGTAGCGGAGGGCGCGTTTTTCGAGTGGATCTTCCCATACTTTGTTGAGTTGTTGTTCTAAAGATTGAAAAAATAGCACGCGCTCTTTGTTGGTTAGGGGTTTGGCAATTTTTTGGAAGAAGCGGAGGAGGATTTCTTCTGTTTGGTGAAGACGGTCTCGTCGCTTGAGAAACTCGCGAGTAGATTTGATGAGGTAACGTAGGAGGTTGTAATTGCCTAATTCGTAGTGAATAATGAGGTTCAAAATTTTAGCATTGCTAAATACGTCGGGACGTTCACTTTCGTCCATTTCGTTGTTTATTTTATTGACATAGGACAGTGCTTCTGATAGCTTATCGCTGCAAAAGTACACATAGGCAAAGCGATAATAGGCGGTTAGGTAGTAGCTTGCATGAATACTGTCTTTATACTTTTTAAATCCTTTTTCAATCACTTTTGATTGGATAATAGCTTGCTCATAATCAAGTTCGGAAATGAGTATATTCATTTCGATGCTGTAAGATAACACGAAAACGGAGACTTCAATATCAAGAGTTCCTTTTTTGATTTGGCTTGGTATTTTTCTAAATTGTTGTAGGCTTTCTTTACACTTTTCGGGATATAATTTGTGTTGCAATACCAAAATACGGCTAAAAATACCTGTGTATTTACCTGCCCATTCTTCCATAAAATTGGGAATACTTTTCATGATCTCCATTGCTTGGCTATTGCATTCGTATTCTTTATGTGTTTGGTCGGTAATAAAGTAGTAACTGGCCCAAATTTCGTAAAAACGAATTTTGGCAATATTGGAAAGGGCCATTTCTTTGCTTGCAAGTAAGGGATGCTGAATCAGATTTTCGAGAAGTTCTAGTTTTTTCTGGTTACGGGCTTTGTTTAACTCTAATCGCAAGAGCATCATTTCGTGATATAGCTCATTGTATGCATTGATGTTTTTTAGCAGCTTGAGGTTTTCATTGATCGCAATGGAGCAATTGGTAACGACTTTTCGATTGGAGTTGAGATTGGCAAATAAGCGTTCCCAATTTAAAATTTCAATCAATAGCGAATAAAGTTCGAATGTTTGGGCAGTTTTCTTTGCTTTTTGGAGCAATTTATTGGCTTGATGATATAAGCCTTTATGATACAGTATTTCTAGGTATTCTAAGTATTCTTTCACACGTAAGCTTGCCGATTTACCTGCGTGAAAACTTCGTAGGCTTTTGAGAATCATTCGATATAAATAGTTTTTATCTGCGGCAAGATATTTGGCCGAAATTTTTTCCCTTTTTAAAAAACGAATCACCTTGCTTTCTTCGTAGTTTTTTAGTCGATCAAGTATGTCAAATAACACCACGTAATTGAGTGTCTTTTCCGAGTGTGTACGCGCAATAAATAGCTTGAAATATCGCTTTTCGGACATACTCATATTCTCAATGAGTTCAAATAGCTTGTCAGACTTCTTCATCAGCTTTCCTATTAAATTATTTATAACATACTCATCTAATTTACTTATTAGCTTACCGATAACAAACAGACTTACTAAAAAAATACCCTTTCTACCTGTCCCGTACCTACATTCAGACTTACTAAATAAAGTACTTTTATTTTCGGTTAAATAGCTATTAATCAAAAAATTACACAATTAGTGTTGCAACTTTATTCATTCAAAAAGCCTTCCAAATTGCTCAAAATAGACAAGTAAAAAGTAATAATTTGTGTTGGCGTTCATAACATTTACTTAATAATTTATACATCACAAGTTAATTTTTGCTACATCTCATCCTTTTAACCTATTGCAAGTTAAATTACCTTACACATTATAAATTAGTTAATTATGGAAAAACACTTTTTACTTTTCAGCCTAGAAAAGCGACTTAGTAGCAAGCTATTGGTAGTTTGTTTGCTTTCGGGTTTATTTTTATTCACTAACCAAACAAAGGTACAAGCACAGTGTCCTGCTGCGGGTTCAACCTTTTGGTTTGGAACAAGTAGTAATGCAGCAAATTATGATAGCAGTCAACCATTAGGTTCTTTTGACAACCCACTTACTAGCTGGAATGCAGCATCTGGAAGTGTTTTGGCTGCACTACGAGATTGTACTGATCCAGTTGTTGTCAATTTTAGAGAATGTGCTTATACCTCAGATACAGATGGGGGAAATGTAACTTGGGTACAACTCTCTAACTTTAATGATAATGTGGATAATGTAACGATTAATGGTAATGGGGCAATTCTGTCTAGTACTGCTAATGCAGCAAAGTGGTTGGTCATAGCAAATCAAGACAATTGGACGATAAACGACCTGACCCTTACTGGTTATAATGGTACTAATGGGGCTGCTCTTGCTGTTTATGCCAGTACCAATGTAACCTTGAATAATGTTGAGTTTAATGGTAACCCAACTAATACGGCGATGCATATTGATGCAGCAGATAATTTTACTTTAGATTATGGACCTGCATCTGTTGTTTTAAATAATTGTGTATTTGCGAATAATCCTCCTACGCCTACTTTTTCAGTAGTGCCTAATAGTGGCGCATTATTTATTGAAAACCTTAGTACATTTACCGTAGACGTTGATATTAATAATACGGCATTTTCTTGTAATGGAAGACAAGGATATGGAGGTGCTATATATAGTAATAATGATGAAAATGGAAGTAGTGCTACTATTAATTTAGATATTATTGGATGTACTTTCGAAAATAACCTAGCATTTGGTACTGCTGGTGAGGGAGGTGGTCTTTATGCTACGGGTGATACACACTTCATTACTATTGATGAGACGACCTTCTCTTGTAATGAAGCACAAGCAACCACAGGAACAGGTTCTGGTGGTGGTGCAATTCGTATTTGGGATGGGCCGATAGTAAATATCACCAATTCTATATTTTATGGAAACTTTGGTGCAAACTCTAGTAGTGATGGAGGAGCTATTGCGTACTCTGCTGCTGGTGGAACAGGTCCATTTTCAATTGATAATTGCTCTTTTATTAATAATACCGCTGTTAATGGTGGTGCTATTTGGACTGATGAAACGATAACTTTAACCAATACATTTGAATCAGGTAATACACCACAAGATTATGTAGGTGTAACAACTAGTGGTGCAGGTAATACAACTGGTGACCCTGGCATTACTGCTTGTTCTGCTTGTCCTGGTTTACCTGCTGTTGGCTGTGAGGCATCTGGTTCGGAATTAGCCTTAACTTGTGACTATTTCTGTTCGACAGAAGGTACTCCGAGTACTGGAGACGCTGATTTGACGCTTGACATGAGTAACTTTATTGTTCCTAGTTGTTCTGATCCATTGGGCTATACTTACACCTTCTT
>JAHDCM010000357.1 GCA_020629895.1 Bacteroidota bacterium | reverse complement strand
ACAAGCCTCTCTAGCCACCCATTTCAGCAAGCTACCGCTGTTATCCCTCACGCGGAAGACGTTTGAACGATCTACGATTTACGTGAGACGAGAGTGCTTTTACATCGCATTATATATCGCTTATTTTTAAATAAATCGCTTTTACAAAGGTATAAAGCGGGAGACATTTGAACGATGAAACGTTCAATCGTTCAAACGCTAATCGTTAATCGTTCAATCGTAAATATTATTAACTTACTATCTCCATATTGGCCCTTACTACTAGCCCTCGTGCTACCCCTGCTCATTCACTTTTGGAATAAGCAAAAAGCCACACGCATCCAATTTGGAAGCATTCGCTACCTCGAAGAAGTTAAAAAAAACCACTGGTACCGTATCCGTTTAAGTGATTTTCCACTACTCTTATTACGCCTGCTCCTATTCACACTTCTCGCTTTCTTATTAATGCAACCCGTTTGGCAACAACTACAACAACCTCAAGCCCAAACACGCCTCTACCTTAGTCCTGACCTATTACCCGCCAAACAATACTCCATTATCCAAGCACTAGTAGACAGCATTCCAAAAGAACAGCTACAACTACAATTATTATATCCTGGATTTCCAAGTATCGAAAACGCAGATACCTCCCTACAATTAGCAGTCAATCAACACATCAATTATTGGCAACTACTACAATCGGTAGCTACTCAAATTGAGGACGCGCGCGACTTGACCTGTTATGCTTTTGCTACCGATTTATTAAAAAACTATCAAGGACAAAAACCCTATTTAAGTGGAAAAGTTAATCTGTATCAACTACCCATAAAAACAGAACGAAAATGGCTCGCCAAAGTCGATTGGCTAAATGAGCAAGAAGTGTTATTAACAGTCGGCAAAAGCACTAGTGAGCAAAGTATCTATTCCAAGCAAGTCATAAAACTAAATAGCGATCATCAAACCATAGCGATACCTGATTGGGGAAGTCTAACTTGTAAAGCAACTAGCCCACGTTCATGGCGGCTAAAAGCTCCAAATAATACATTGGTAGATACTATTTTAACCGCCCCCAAACAGTTTCTAAATGCCCAAGTAACCGTATTTTACGCGCCCAATCGTCAAGAGGATTTACGATATGTAAAAGCTGCATTAACCGCTATTGATAAAGTCTATGACCTCCCCTACTCCATTCAAACACGCAGTACCAAGCAACTAGCAAAACATAAAGACAATAGCCAATTTTATATTTGGTTATCTCCTGATACACTTCCCACCGTTTTAATAGAACGAGCAAAAGTAGGTGCTATCATTCTAGCTGATGCGAGGGGTGATTCGTTCACACAAAGCAACCAATTAATTATTAGGAAGACGGGCAATAGTGACGCTCCTCCTCGCCTCTTAGAAGCCAGTACCCAAGCCCCTTCTAATGGAGAGGCTATCTGGCAAGATGGAAGTGGTGCGGCTATTTTAAGTCGCCAAGCAGTTGAACAAGGATGGCGATATGATTTTGTAGGACGTTTTGTGCCAAGCAGTACGAGTATGGTGAATGACGGTATTTTAGCCGATTGGCTATATGATTGGCTACTACAACAAGATCATATCCAAGCACAGCAATTTTCATCTCACGACATTAGAAGCGACTTTGTTTCACAAATAAAACCTATTCAAAAAGTAACTACTCCTATTACTAATAAAGTGCAAGCCCCTTTAATAGTACATCAAAAATTACATTTTTTTTGGTGGTTATTGGTGGTGATATTGTTTATATTTGAGCGAGGATGGGCGGCGTATAAACATAGTTAAGCAGAAAAGAACCCTTTTACAAACTATCTGTTATTCATATAACAATTGTCTCCAAAAAATAACACATGCAATTACCAAATTATTTATTCTGGGATATAGATCTAAATACTTTAGATTATCATAATCATGCTCGTTTTATTATCCAACGCGTCATTCAAAAAGGCTCCATTAAAGATTGGATAACTATTAAGGCATTTTATGGCTTGGAATACATAAAACAAGAAATTCTTCAAATGCGAAGTTTAGATAAAAAAACATTGCAGTTTTTTAGTGTTTATTTTAATATTCAAAAATCTGAATTTAGATGTTATATTATTCAACAATCTATCCCGAAACACTTCGACTATTAACATCTATTCAACAGTTAGAGAGCTTAAAAAACTTCCTACTAGTAGGAGGCACCTCATTAGCTCTTCAAATTGGACATAGAATATCTATTGATCTTGATTTTTTTATTAATCAAAAGATTGAAGTTTCAAATATTCCTAACTTACTGGAACAATTTGGCAAAGTAAAAATAATAAACCAATCAAATCAAATTATTAATCTGTACATAGAAGATATAAAAGTAGATTTTGTAGTTTATCAATATCCTTTTATAAGTCCTCCAATCAATAAAGATAACCTTAAACTAGTCTCTATTAAAGATATTGCTGCTATGAAACTAGCAGCAATTACTGGTAGAGGTTCAAGGAAAGATTTTATAGATATATATTTTATTTTAAAGAAATTTTTGATTTTTATCGGTTAAAATATCCAGATGGATCTGATTTCTTAGTCTATAAGAGTCTTACCTACTTTGTAGATGCAGAATTTGAACCTATGCCCAAAATGATTAAGTCAGTTAATTGGGAGGAAATTAAAACAAAAATTACTTCTGAAGTAAGAAATATTTTTCCTTAGAAGTCATATTAAGCGTCTTGCAAAAAGCCATCCAATATATTAAGCGCATTCGAACTAGCTGGCAAATCCGCCAACTGCTAGTACAACTTTTCTATGCTCTCGCTATTGCGCTTGTAATATATGGGCTATTCTACTTTTTTCAAGTAGCCAACGGCTCCTTATTCGCTATTGGTGCAAGTATCTTTTCCTTTCTTTTTCTAAGCATTCGCAAAGGTATTTTCAATACGTCCTTAGAGCAGACTGCACAGTATTTGAATCAGCAACATAGTAGTTTAGAACATAGTTGTGAATTGATCTTAAAAAACACCAATGATTTAAATCTTGTTGCTCAATTACAACAGGCTCGTACTGCTAAGGCTTTATTAAACCTGCGAAAACAAGCCACTATTCCTGTTAAAATGGGCGGTGCATTTGTGTTGCTATTACTTGCGACTGGATTTACTTGGGGTATGACGCATTGGCAATTTCCGACTGCCCAATCAGAGCTAGGAACACCCATTTTCAAAACTGAAATACCCATTGACTCGACCTTACAAAAGGAGATGCAAAAGAAAACACAAGTCCCTTTGCAAGTAAAAAAGGCGCGTATTTCCATTGTTCCTCCTACTTATACCAAGCTGCCTCAAAAAATGGTCGATTTTGAAGCCCTTCAAGTAGTAGAAGGAACGACGCTTCATTGGGACTTAACCTTAAATCAGTCTGTAAAACGAGCGGTCATTTATTTTGGTGAAAAGGATTCGGCAATGTTGACCAAACGTGGAAATGCGCAGTATAGTTATAGCCAAAAAGTGGAAAGTCCTAGCTATTTTTATGTCCGTCTAAGCCCTCATCATCAAGTACCTTATACAAGTGATTTTTACCCCATTGAGGTCATTAAAGATCAGGCTCCTAATATTTCTATCCAAACACCCAATCAATATACGAGTGTTGACTTGGCAACTACACCGCAGGTAGTCGTCAAAGCACAGGCACGCGATGACTTTGGTTTGCAGGAAGCATATATGATGGCTACCATTACGAGAGGGTCGGGCGAGTCGGTGAAGTTTCGAGAGGAAAAAATTCCGTTTGGAACAACGAAAAAACAGGGAACTACACAATGGCAGTTGGAGGGTGTATTGCCGCTTCAAAAATTGGAATTAGAAATGGGAGATGAGGTGTATTTTTATGTCGAGGCAAAGGATAATAAACTACCCGAAGCACAGTTTGGTCGCTCAGATGTATACGCGATTAGTATTCCTGATACCACCGAGGCTTTGACCTTCGAAATGGGCGGACTTGCTGTCAATTTATTACCTGATTATTTTCGCTCGCAACGCCAAATTATTATTGATACCGAAAAATTGTTAGCGCAAAAGAATAGCCTTAGTCCTAGTGAGTTTATGCGCCGTTCTAATGATTTGGCCATTGATCAGAAGAAGTTGCGCCTGCGGTATGGACAGTTTTTGGGGGAAGAATCGGTGTCGGATGCTGGTGGGGGGAATCACAAAGATCACGAGGGACACGATCACCACGACCACGAGGGACACGATCACGAAACGGACACC
>JAHDCM010000004.1:15718-25471 GCA_020629895.1 Bacteroidota bacterium | reverse complement strand
GTCGCCTCCTGCTCCTCGTCATAAAATTGCAAAATCGCCCGAATAATCGCTTCTACATCCACTTCAGTTACATAACCAACTACTCCATCAGGCACAATTTCGGGCAAGCCCCCTACCTTTGTCACCAACATCGGACGCTCAAAGTGATATGCCATTTGAGAAATACCACTTTGTGTAGCCGTCTTGTAAGGCTGCACTACCATATCTGCCCCACAAAAATAATACTTTACCTCCTCGTTAGAGATAAATTGTGGACGTAAAATTAGGGAGTCGCGCACTTGGTGTTGATCTATAAGTTCTTCATAATAACTTTGATCTGCATAATACTCACCCGCCACAATGAGGCGGATTTTTTGCTCCCGAATACGCGGGTCAGCCATCGCTTCAATAAGCAAATCTAAACCCTTGTATTTACGAATAATCCCAAAAAAAAGTAGTAGTCGCTCCTCCTGACTTACGCCAAGCCATTTACGAGCCTCTTCCTTGCTAACCAGCTCGCCAAAATTATCATAAATAGGGTGGGGGATATACTGCGCGCGCGGTGTATCTGTAAATTGGCGTAAATCTTCAAGTACTGAGCGAGACATGGCAATAAAACTATCACTACTATTGATGTAGTACTTGGTAAACAAACGATCTCCGATCCGTTTTTCATGCGGAATCACATTGTCTAATATCGTAACGACTTGCGTTTTTCCGTTTCGTTTGGCCAGTCGAGCAATGGTGCCAAAACAAGGTCCCATAAAGGGCAGCCAAAATTTAAATAACACCCAATCATAAGCTTTTTCATTGAGTATATTGCCCACCTTCACCCAATTTAATGGGTTTACTGAATGGACAGCTTCTTTGATGTGCAAATCGGGTGGACGTGGATCGGAAGAGTATTGCGTTTCACCAGGAAATAAAAAGTTGGGATATTGGAGGGTAAAGGTGTAGATGTCTACTTCATGTCCCATGTCTTGTAGTTCTTTGGCCAGCCGTTCATTAAATACAGCTAATCCGCCTCGAAAGGGATAAGTCGTGCCGACAATGGCAATTCGTTTCATAGTTATATTTTTTTATCTGACACCTCATAACCGCACTCGTTCCTCTACCTGATACGTATTTCGCTCTACGGCATTTCGGCTAATCAACTCCCCAATAAAGCCAGCGAGAAAAAATTGCGAACCAACAATAATGCATAAAATACCCAAGAAGAAAAGTGGGCGATCAGTCATCCCATATTGTTCATAAATGATTTTGGCAAAGGCAAGATAAAGAGAGATAAGGAAGCCAACAGCAAACATCGCTAATCCTAGATAACCAAATAAGTGCATCGGACGCTTGCCATATCTGCCAATAAAAGTAATCGTCATCAAGTCGAGAAAGCCATTAATAAAGCGTTCCAGTCCGAATTTAGTGACCCCATATTTACGTGCTTGATGAGCAACAGGTTTTTCAGCAATTTTAGTGAAACCCTCCCACTTAGCAATAGCAGGTATATAACGGTGCATTTCACCATATACCTCTATGTTTTTGATTACTTCTTTACGATAAGATTTCAAGCCACAATTCATGTCATGGAGCTGAATACCTGTCACAAAGCGAGTAGTCGCATTATATAATTTGGTAGGAATTGTTTTAGAGATAGGATCATAGCGTTTTTTCTTCCAACCCGAAACAATATCATAGCCTTCCTCCAAAATCATACGATAGAGTTCTGGAATCTCGTCAGGGCTATCTTGAAGATCAGCATCCATTGTAATCACCACATTACCTAATGCTGCTTGAAAGCCCTCATTTAAAGCGGCCGATTTACCATAATTGCGACGAAACTTAATCGCCTTGATTGTGTTGTGTTGGGCAGCAAGACGAGTAATCACTTCCCAAGAAGAATCAGTACTTCCATCATCAATAAAAATAACCTCAAAAGTATAGCCTTCGCGCGTTGCTACTCGATCTATCCAGGCATACAATTCGGGTAGCGACTCTTCTTCATTGAGTAAAGGGATAATGACCGATAAGTCCATAAATAGCTTTAAGGGGTGATGAAAATGGAATCATGGTTTAGTCAAGCTTCACCTAGTAAGATGAAGGTACAAAATTTATACCCTTTCTAAGATGCTTCGTTCACAGTTTCGTCATATACAGATAAAGGACGTGTTTTTTTGAAGATAGCCGAAACAATCGCCGCAGGTACAAAGCCCCAGATTACTGATAATAAATAACTCCACATCGCTTTTGCAATAGTATATGTATTATCCATTGCTTCTAGCTTGTCTATCTCTTCCTCCATTTGATCCATCGCATCATCTGGCAAGCTAAACATCTCGGCCATTGAGTCCATTGCTTCTATGGCGATTTGTTTTTCTAGTTCGGGAAGACTTGGGTCAACAAAATTATAGAGAACATAATAGCCCAAGTAATAGATTAAATTGGTAAGAATAGCAACCGTAAAGGCGGGTTTTATCAAATCTTTAAAAGTGGCATAGCCCCCTAAATCACTTCTGGTAGCCTTAACTGCCAATACCATACAAACAACATGAAATATAGGATGCGCAAGCATCGTCAGTATGTAGGAATATATGTATTCGGGATTAATGAAATAGGCGATATATACCAGTACAATACTGACCACACCGCATAAAATACCAAATCGGATACCGTGATTTGTCATAAAATAGGGTTTAGCTTGTTTTCCAAAGACGTAGTAAAAATATTTCAATAAACAGAAACAGAAGTGCTGCTAATAAACACCACTGCCACAGATCAAGTTTCTTATTTTGTCCAACATTTACAGAGAAGGCCTCATCGGGATTTAAGAACTTCGTATTTGCCGCCTTTAGCTGTGTTTTTAGATCAGCTTGTTTAAAATAATCTATGACCGACTCGCGACGATTAAAATTAAATCCAAAAAACTCCAAAGGCTTAGTGACATCTTTATAAAGTTGGTAAATACCCGCTTCTTGAAGTTGATTATTGATACTCAGTAGTAAATTGGGGCCAACTACTTTTTGCCCAGGTATAAATTCCTCTGCTTCTCCTTTTAATTTAAATACCGCTTCCGTACTATTTTTCTTATTCTCTACTTCTATCAAATTATCCTGCCCAATCGTAAAGGCAATTTGTTGATTGCGCCCACCTACTAAGGCAATCTTGTGGATCATAGGTACAAAAATGGCATGAGCCGCCAGGTTATTCTCTTTTGTATTAAGTGAGGCAGCCGATAAATAGACCTTTCCACGCCCATAACGATACGCACCTAGTAAAGAACGGCCTCCCTTCAAACGTAGCAATGTTTGTTCTCCTGCCTTAGAGATATTTGACATGTCATAAGCCGTGTACACCTGCGGCATGTCCATATTATTAGGGATTTTGGTAAAGACATTACGAAATACCTCATGTTTTCGATTGATATAATCAACCTCTCTGGTATCATAATTTAACTCGCGATAAGTATTGGTACCCATTGTGCGCAACAACTCATTAAAAGAGGCTGTTTGCATACCTGTTTGAGGGAATATTAACAAGCTCCCTCCGTCATTTACATATTGTTGAAGTGCATACGCCAATCCTGAAGATAAGTCGCGCAAGCCATTAAGTATGACTAATTGGTTCTTATTCAAATTAGAGTAGTCTACATTAGCCGCAGCTTGGTTGGTAAAGTTAAAATTACCACTACTTTCCTTAAACAAGGCTTCCAAATAAGGACTTGGAACCGTATTATTGATGGCAAGCGTTTTTATTTCAGGAGCTACTTGGAAAGTAAAGAAATAAGTATTATCAAACTCAATGGGGTAATCTGTCAAAAGAATTTCTGCTTTGTTCCAACCCGATTCGGTAATGGTAAAATTGAGCGTGTCAATCTTGGTTTTTTGTGCCTCAATATTCACGTCTTTTAAGGCCTTTTTTTGCCCATTAATTAGAAGAGTCATACGCGAATCTGTTACCTTAGACTTACCTGTATTATTCAAGCGTACATACAAGCGATTAGGCTGGTTTAGCATTCGAATAGGCGTGGCAAACCAAGCAGAGTCAATAAAAACATTACTTTGTTCAGGAGCTTGTAATGGAATAATATTTAGCCGATAAGTAGTATCTTCTGTCGGCTTGAGATCCATAATGCTTTTTTGGAAATCGGACACTAAAAAGAGATGCTGGTGATCAGCATTCGCATATTCTAATGCTTGCCGTTGACGTTGCACCACCCCCGAAAGCTTTTGTACATTAGGAGTTGCTTGTACCTCATCTAAATAATTAAGAAACTCATCTTTATCAACAATACGTTGGTGTTTACCCAAAAAGTCATTCGTCAATAACTGAAAACGTGTTTCCAAAGGGTAAGATTCTACTATTTCGGTCGCTTTTTGTTTAGCTTTTTCTAATAAAGACACATCATCCGTACGCGCCTTCATACTGAAAGAGTTATCAACATAAATACTAACTGCTTTTTTCCCTTCTTCGAGCTTCTCATTTTCTGCAGGAATAAAAGGTTGTGCAAAGGCAAGTACCAAAAAGGCAAGTGCTAACAGACGCGACAAAAGAACGAGCCAATGCTTGAGACGACTGCGTGAAGCGGTCTCCTCTTTTACCTCTTTCAAAAACTTTACATTGGTAAAGTACACCTTCTTATGACGACGAAAGTTGAAGAGGTGAATGATAATAGGTATGAGCAAGGCCGCAAGGGCAACTAAAAAAGATGGATATAAAAAGCTCATAATAATGGTTGCGTTAGCAGTTGTTTTTTGGGGAATACAAAGATAGAACTATCTTTTTAAATGTTTGCTGATGGTAAAATAAAACGTAGTACCTTTATTTGGTTCAGATTCAACACCAATATTACCTCCATGACGCTCTACAATACGTTTACAAATACTTAAACCTGTACCCGTTCCTTCAAATTCAGATTGAGTGTGTAACCGTTTGAAAAGGGTAAAGATTTTTTCTTGATACTCTTTTGCAATTCCAATGCCATTGTCTGTCACTCGAAATGTCCAGTATTGAGACTGCTCTTCATAGCTAATATGAATACTAGGCTGAGGTGATTTGTTGAATTTTATCCCGTTTTGAATAAGATTTTGAAAGAGTTGACTAAGTTGTTGCCGATCAGCAATAATAGTCGGTAAGTCTTGAATTTCGACACGCACCTCTCGACGTTTGATCAACGAATGCAAACTTTTTGTTACCTGATGAAGCAATTCATCGACATTTACCTCTTCTAGTTCAATGAGTTTACGATTTACTTTCGAGTACTCTAATAAGGCATTAATAAGCGACTCCATCCGTTTGACGCCCGTAATCGTATAACCAATATACTCTTTGATTTCAGTATCTACGGTATCTTTATAACGATAATCAATGAGTTGAATAAAACCAGAAATAGAACGCAATGGTTCTTTTAAATCGTGAGAGGTAATATGGGCATATTCTTGAAGATGTTCATTGGAGCGTTTAAGTTCTATAATGTTTTTTTCAAGCTGTTGTGTTTTTTCCTGTACTTCTAATTTAAGTCGCCGATTATAACGAGCAGTAAGGACTGCCTGTAAGATAATATACGCAATAGCAAAAAGAAATAAGAGATTACCAAGTATAAACCACCAATTACGCCACCACGGTAACGAAATAGAAAAGGTAAACTGGGGAACTTGCTCACTTTCAATACCAAGCTTATTAATAGCTTTTACCTTAAAGACATAGTCGCCAGCAGGTAGCGAATTATAGCGAATACTAGTCGCACGTGTATGTTGCCAATCTGCATCAATACCTTCCAATCGATAGTAATAATCAATATCTTCAAAGTTTTTGTAGTACAAACCTACAAAGTCAATCATTAAATCATTTTGAATAGAGTTAAGTTGATAGTGATCTTGCAAAACTGTATCTATGGCATTAATACGTAACCGATTAATGTAGACTGGTGGAGGAGGAACCGATTGTTTGGTATTTTCAGGTTCTTCAAAAATACTAAGTCCTTGTGTCGTGCCAACATATATTTTGTCATTTTGAACCAATACATCATGAATCGCATTGCTCAAAAGCCCATCTTTGGTATCAAAATGCGTAATAGTATAATCATGGGTGTCAAAATCTTGATAAATGATTTTATGAACTCCTCTGTTTGTTGCGAGCCAGATCGTCGAATCATTTTCGAGATATAAGTCATGACACATGTCGCCTGCTAGTCCATTTTTAGTGTTGATATTACGTACTTCCTCTCCTCGCTTAATAACCAAACCTCCTCCTTGTGTGGCAATCCATAAAAGAGGTGCATTAGTCGATGTTTGAATTTTGGCGATACTAATATTTAGTAACTTATTAGCAGATACAGGGTGGATCACCGAATCGCCATTGTAATAATGCAGCCCTTGATTATTGCCAATCCATGCAGTGCCTCCCTTGTCTGTACACACTGCAAAGGCACGACTAGGATAAATGAGGTTAACTTGTTCTTTGGTCGAAATGTGTTGACGATGCGTTTCATTATCAGCTTGAAAACTAGAATGTTCGACCGTGAATAACGAATCTATCAGATACGAATAATGTAGCCGAACAGCACTATTAGAACAGGCAATCCATATCTCATTACTTTCTTTATCTATATCAATATCTTTGACTGCAATTAGAAAGTCAGTAAACAAAAAACGCCCTTTTCGATAAAGACATAAGCCCTTATCAGTACCCAATAAAATAGAACTATCAGGCAAGTTAATAATATCCATAATTCGACAATAATAGTCCTCATTGGCATAATCAGAAAGCCTATATGTCTTTGATGTAGGTGGCTCAAAACGGATGACATACCCATTTTTAGTTCCTAACCATAATTTACCTTGATAATCTTTAAGTAAACTTTGAATATTATTATCTGGAAGGAGAGGAGGGTTTTGGTAATTATTGACAATGTTCTGATTCCACGGAAGCAAGTAAATTCCATCGCCAAGCGATGTGAACCATAAGTTCCCTTCTCTATCTTTGAAAATATGACTAATGCCAATATTGGGGAAGAAGTGTTCCACTTTTTTCAAATCAGGACTAAAACGTAAACAACCATGTGATAAATGTCCCAACCATACATTATGACGGTTGTCATGTAAAAGATTGGAAATGCTCTCAAAATTAAATCTTTTATCAGGAGGCTTATATAATAACCGACTACCCTGATTCCCATCATATAACATCAACCCTTCCTTTGTTCCATATAAAATAGAGTCGGGTTTTATAATGTCCATGAACACCTTGCGATGACCCGTAATTGGCGAACCTACCAAATGAATAGGGGGATATTTTTTATTTACCTCTCGTAGTGAATCGCGAAAATTAATCCAGATAGATTGGGTAGGGGCATGAGGACGAATCCACATACCACTATATAACGTCATAATACTAGCATCAAGAACAGGATAGCTTTTAATTTGAAAAGCGGTATCCAATTGATAGATGGTACCTTTTGTTGCTATACAAATCTCATTTTGATGATTGAACTCAATACTAAAAATGCGAATCCCTTCTAGTTCGGGATATTTCAATTGATAGATACTATCTTGATAATAGTAACTCAAATGGCCCAAAGACAATATCCAAATACGTCCAGCAGTATCTTCCTTTAATTGAAAAATATCATTAGCAGGTAAGTTGTCTGTAATCGTATAATTGGTGAAATCATAACCATCAAAACGGCTCAATCCCGCCTCAGTACCAAACCACATATAGCCTTTACTATCTTGAAACGCCGTATAAACAGTAGAACTAGGCAAACCGTCTTCTACACCAATATGTTCAAAGTTGGCATGATGGTTACTACCCCAAACAGGAAGAGAAGGAAGGAAAAAAGAAACAAATAATAGGATTAAAACATAAGGAAAAGACATACCTCCCCCCCGAAACATCCATTTCAAAAGATGCTTACATAACAGGCATAAATACCGACGTAAATCTAAACTGATCACCATCAAAAAGTCCTTTATCACTTAGTTTTAAGCTTGGTATAACTAATAAGGCCATAAAAGACAAGGTCATATAGGGAGCATTCAGAGGGGTACCTAATGCTTTTGCCATTCGATCCAACTTCGTATAAGCATCAGCTACCTGATACCCATTGGCAGAGGTCATAATACCCGCTACTGGTAATGGAAGTACCTCTTTCGTATCACCATCTGCCAATGACAGTCCCCCTTTTTCACGAATAATTAAATTAACTGCCTCACATAAATCGGCATCATTCGTGCCAACTGCAATAATATTGTGCGAATCATGGGCAACAGAACCTGCAATAGCTCCCTTTTTTAAACCAAAATTCTTAATAAATGCGATAGCAGGAGGAGTATTTGAGTAACGATTGACTACTGTTAATTTCAGTATATCATTTGCTACATCACTAACCGCCATCCCCTCTTTTTCTAAAACGTTCGCTTCCAAAGCATTCGTAATCAATTGTCCTTCTAGTGCCTCTATAACACGTATCTGTTGACTAGTAGCAGGAAGTTCGAAATCACTAATCACTTTTTCAGAAGTATTGAAATAATTTTTTATTGGAGCCTCCTGATATTGCAATAAGGTTTTGCCATTTTCTGCGATTAAGTCACCATCAATATATGTTTGCAAGACATCAAACTCTCGTAAATTATTAACCACAATAAAATCCGCTCGATCATCTACCTGCAACAATCCAACAGGAAGCTTATAATGCAACACGGGATTAATACAAGCACACTGCAAAATATCCATTAACGGATACCCCTTTTCCAAAGAGCGCGTAACAATTTCATTCAAATGTCCCACCACCAACTCATTCGGATGCTTATCATCACTACAAAAGAACACATCGTCAGTATGTGAACGAATCAAAGGACATAAAGCCTCATAATTTTTGGCAGCAGACCCTTCTCGAATGGCGATTTTCATGCCATGTTGTAATTTGTCAAGAGCCTCCGCTAAGGTAAAACATTCATGATCTGTACTAATACCTGCCGCAATATATTTTTTGGCATCCTCACCGCGCAAACCTGGCGCATGCCCATCTACCACCTTACCATACTGCTTCGCCAAAGCAATTTTGGCCATCACCTCCTTATCTTCAAACAACACCCCAGGGAAATTCATCATCTCACTCAAATACAAAATATCCGCTCGCTGCAAAAGCGTATCAATATCTTCCACTGTTACTGTTGCTCCTGCTGTTTCAAAAGTCGTGGCAGGCACACAAGAAGGCGCACCAAAAAAGAATTTAAAAGGCGTTTTGGCAGCGTCTTCTAACATATAATGGACGCCCTCAATACCTAGTACATTGGCAATTTCATGCGGGTCAGACACCGTTGCGACCGTTCCATGAGGACTTGATAACCGCGCAAACTCACTAGGCGTCAACATCGAACTTTCTACATGTACATGAGCATCTACAAAACCAGGTAATATGTATATATCTGGCACCTCTTCCTGTTCAATGATTTCTCGAATAAAACCATTCTCCAATACAATTTTACCCTTATAAATACGGCGATTCAACACATCTACAATGTTGCCACTAATGCTATTTAAGCGTTGCATAATTTCGTTTATTTTGATTTTAATATTAATTAGCTGGGCGTGCCCTTTTTTCGCCAATCGAAACCTTAACAGGTTGATTGGCGAAAAAAGGTCGGGCTATCCGCTTGTAGTTGCCTCATAGCTGCCTATGCCACATAGTCCTAGCGGTGTCTTCCGCTGTCAGCCCCGCTAGTTCTTGTGTCATGAAGGCATCCATTTCACCAAGCTACCGCTACTATCCCTCACGCAGTA
>JAHDCM010000004.1:0-15618 GCA_020629895.1 Bacteroidota bacterium | reverse complement strand
TCAATCCTTCGCGCAAGGGATAGAAGCGGTAGCTTGACGCAGTAGCTGACTCGTGATGCCTGTGCTGGCAGGGCTGACGAAGGAAGACACTGCCAGCACTTTGGCAGAACAGGCTGCTACAAGGCAACTACAAGCGGATAGCCCGACCCGTAAGGGATGCGCCCAAATAAATAAAAATTATTTATCTGTTACTGTGTTCTTAGTTATTTATTCTTCATTGCCCAGTAATAATAGAGCAGGTAACAAGACCAAGTTTGCCAATAAGGCCACTAAAATAGTAATCGAAGTTAATAAGCCCAAGTAAAAGGTACCTGTAAAACTAGAAAATGTAAAGATAATGAAGCCAAACAGTAGAATTAGGGCGGTGTAAACCATGCTTAAACCTGTTTCTTGAATGGTATGTTGTACGGCAAGTAGTTCATTGCCTTGTTGTAATTGACGTTCTAGGCGAAATTTGGTGAGGAAATGAATAGTGAAATCGACAGAAATACCAAAAGCGATGGAGAAAATAAGTACAGTGGCGGGCTTGAGAGTAATGCCACTATAACCCATCACAGCACCTGTCACCATTAATGGTAAAATATTGGGAATGAGGGCAATGAGCAACATCTTTTTTTCTAAGAATAAGACGAAAACGATAAGCGTAATCAGGAAAAAGGCAATTGCGACACTATTTAGTAAGCCCTTTACCAAGTAATGATAACCTTCGATAGCGATGAGGCTGGTACCAGTATAGGTCGTTGGGTATTTATCGGGCTTGAAGTATTTTTCTACCTTCTTTTGAACACTGGCTAATAAAAGTGGAAAATTGGCAGAGCCAACATCTGCCATTTGCATACTAATACGCGCAATTTGTTGGGTGGTATCAGCAAAGGCACTAAATACTTGATTGCTACTTTGCCCGTTTAGATTGGTATTATTGATATAAGGATAAATAAAGCCTTGTTCGCTTTGACTAGGTAGTTTGTAGGCGGCTTGATCGCCTCCATAAAAGCCTTGTGTGACAAATTTTAAGCCTTCTGTAATTAATAAAGGACGCGAAAGGAGCGAGTCGGCTGCTAAGTCGGCTTGTAGTTTGTCTAGGCGTTTTAGGGTCGATTTTTTAGTGATTCCTTTCTTTTTGCCAGTATCTATCAATATATCGAAGGGCAATACGCCTTTGAAGTGAGATTCGAAAAAGCGTAAATCTTTATACACCGTTGAAGAACTTGATACATCGTCAAAGATGTAGCCTGCCGAGCGAACTTGGTAAATGCCTGTGGTGGTTAACAAAGCTAGTAGAAGGGAACCTCCTAAAATGGCTTTACGACGTTGGCTTACTAATTGACTAATAGCTACTAACAACTGATCTATTAGTCCTTTTTTGCGAGTAGTGTCGGTGTCTGAATAGAAAAAACGGGCGGGTAAAAGGCGTAGAATAAAGGGAATTAGAATGATGGAGCTTACAAAAAGTACCACTAAACTCAATCCTGCTACAATTCCAAATTCTTTCAGTATCTGGCTTTCCATAAAAGCAAATACCGAGAAGCCTATGGCAGTGGTGAGGTTGGCAAAAAAGATGTTGAAGCCTACTTGGTGAAACATGCTTTCAATGGCTTCCTTTTTTTCGAGTCCTTTGGATAGTTCGATCCGATAGCGATTGATCATGTACACGCAGTTCGGAACGCTTATCACCACAATAATAGAGGGGATTAAACCAGTGAGTAGGGTGAGTTTATAGCCTAATACGACTACAATGCCAACTGTCCATATCAAGCTTGTTAGGAACACAATAATAGGAAGTATCAAGATGGGAAAGGAGCGGTATAATAGCAGTATAATGCTAATGGCTAATACAATGGATAAGATCGTGAATAGTTGTAGTTCTTTGGTAATGGTGGTAGTGCGATAAACCCGTAAGTAAGGAAGCCCTGAATAATGAAGTGGGGTATTGGTGCTTTTGGTGAAGGCTTCTGTATGTTGAAGGAGGTTTAATACAATGTCATTACGTTCTTGCGAATCCATTTTGGTATCGTCTATGACGACTGCCATTAGGTAGGCTTGTGTTTCTTTGTTGTATAATAAATTTTCGTAAAAAGGCAGCGCGTACATTTTGTCATTTAATGCTTCAAATGACGCTTTATTGGTAGGAAGTTGATTGACAATAGGTTGTAAAAGAAATTTTTTTTCGCTCGTATCTTTTTCAATATTAAAAGCGTGGGCGAGTGAAATTATATGTTTAACTCCTGTTTGTTCTTCCAAAGTTTTTCCTAAATTGTACCACTCTTTGAAAAATGAAAGCTCGCCCATTCGCTCCGTTTGCACTCCAAGCATGAGTATATTCCCATCTTCACCATATTGGTCAATGAATTGTTCGTACTCAATATATTTGGGATGATCTTTGGGAATGATTTTCTGAAACTCGTAACTCAGTTCTATATCTTTTGCGAAAAATGCCATCATACCCGTAGTAATGATGAGTAGTAGTACAAGTGGTATTTGTAGCTTTAAGATAGCTTTGGTGAACTGTTTCCACATAGAGTGCGTAATATCAAGGTGGTATTAATTAGATAAACACACAAATATAGGGTTCTTCCTATTAAACGAGCCTTAAAATTGAAAAATTAATGAGTTTTGGCGACAAATAATCCATTAAAGGAAAAGATATATAGAATAATTTTTAAAACAGATACACCAGCAGGTATTGGTTTCGATGTTTTATTAATTATCGCTATTATTTTGAGCATTTTATTTGTAATGCTTGAAAGTGTAGAACATATTGATAAACAGTATCATGACTTCTTTTTTATTATGGAAGTGATACTGACTGTATTCTTTACTATCGAATATATTTTGCGAGTTTGGTGTGTAGAAAAACGTTCTAAATACATCTTTAGTTTTTTTGGTATTGTTGATCTACTGGCTATCCTACCTACTTATTTAAGTATTATTTTTCCGCCTACCCATTATTTAATGATAACTCGTACCTTTCGGTTATTGCGAATCTTCCGAATTCTCAAACTCATGCGTTTTGTAGGGGAGGGACGCTTGTTGTTAAATGCATTGCGAGCCAGTCGAGCTAAAATTATTGTGTTTTTGATGGCCTTGTTGAATATTGCACTCATTATGGGTACGATCATGTATATTATCGAAGGGAAAGAAAATGGCTTTACTAGTATTCCTAGAAGTATTTATTGGGCTATTGTGACTATAACAACAGTGGGATATGGAGATCTTTCCCCTAATACGAGCTTGGGGCAGGCAGTGGCGGCCTTTTTGATGATTTTGGGCTATGCAGTTATTGCGGTTCCTACGGGTATTGTCTCCTCTGAAATATCGAAGCTTGAAGGTGAAATAGAAGACTTAGAAAAAGTGATTTGCAAATCATGTGAATTAGATGAACATGATGACGATGCACTTCATTGTAAGTATTGTGGAGAAGAGTTGTGATTTTTTCCTACCTTTGCACGAATTTACGAGAATTTTACAGATGATAGCTTATATAAAAGGTAAACTAGTCGCCAAAACCCCAACCTATGTCATTTTAGAAACGACAGGGGGAGTGGCTTACCATATAGCTGTAAGTTTGCATACTTATGGGCAGATGGGAACAGCTATTGATGCCAAATTATATACCTATTTTCATGTAAAAGAAGATATTCAAGCACTATTTGGATTTGCTGAAGAGTCCGAAAGAGAACTTTTCACACACTTAATTTCAGTTTCTGGCATTGGCCCTGCA
Organism: Bacteroidota bacterium; assembly: GCA_020629895.1. Classification (GTDB taxonomy): domain Bacteria; phylum Bacteroidota; class Bacteroidia; order Chitinophagales; family UBA2359; genus JAHDHP01. The sequence goes on along the minus strand of JAHDCM010000004.1, from coordinate 11,897 downwards.
ACCGCACAGATGATGCTATCGTCATTAAATCCACAAGAAATTATTGAAGCGATACTAGCGGAAAATATCAGTGTGCTAAAAGGAACCAAAGGAGTTGGCCCAAAAACGGCTAAACGAATTGTGCTGGAATTGAAAGATAAGATGAGTAAAAAAGGCGGCGCAATTATGTCGGCTGGTAGTGGTATTGACCATGCTATAAGAGATGAAGGAGTACAGGCACTGGTCGGATTGGGCATTAATAAGCCCATAGCACAAAAAGCAATCGATAAAGTGTTGAAAAACAATAAAAGTGTTCGAACACTCGAACAACTTATCAAAGAAGCTCTTAAGAATATTTGATTAACGTAAATGAGAAGGCCTTTCAAATTTAACCCATTGGTCTACGCGGCACAATGCTTGATGCATTACACGCGTATTTTTTAAAATTCCATTCCCATTTTTATACTACATGCACACATCTGCACGTTGCTTTTACGTATGCCCGCAGACCGTGTGTACTTTTTGTATTAATGCCGAATGATTTTGGCCCTTATTTAAACACATTATATTATAGTGGTGATTCTGCAAGCAAGTAAAACACAACTACTTACAATTTTTACCTTCCTGTTATTATTTACAGTAGGCAAAACGTCAGCTAATGGAATAGCTAGTATTGACGGAGGTTGTATCTCCCCTTATGTCTTAAATTCTTTAGGATTTGACTATTCTACCTATCTCCCCAATGACTCGATTATCTACCCCATTGATGAGAAAAATATAAATGGAAACTTTGTAAGTGATGACGATAATAACCCCTTCGACCTGGATGAGCCGAAAGCCATTCAAAGAGAAGTAAGATACGATCCTGAAACGGGAAATTATATCCTTACCGAAAAAATTGGAGGACGTTATTTAAGGTATCCTACCGAAATGAGTTTTGAGGAATACTGGGAATACCAACAAAAAAATATCGAATCTAGTAACTGGCATTCTGGTGTCCTTAGACCTACTAGTGATAGTGGGAGTGGAGGTCCCGTAAGTGCCTTAGAAAGTGCAGGAAATTCTATTTTGAAAGGGTTTGGAGTGCCTCCGAAACTGAGTGTCAAAAAAGAAGACCTACTCAAAAATATAGGGATTGGCCCTGATTTAATCCAAATTACTCCTACGGGTAATGTGGACCTCGAATTTGGTTTTAATACACAGTATATTGATAATCCTTTCCTGCTTTCCTCACAGAAAAAACAAGGTCCTTTTTTCTTATTTGATATGGGGATTAATATGGGGGTTATTGGTAAGATTGGTGACAATATGAAAATCAATCTGAATTATAATACCAAGGCCAATTTCGATTTTGAAAACCAAATCAAGTTAGAGTATATCGGTGATGAAGATGAAATTATCCAAGAGGTAAGAGCAGGTTTTATTAATTTTCCGCTACCTACAACCCTAATTCCTGGGTCACAAAGCCTTTTTGGTATTCAAACAAAATTGAAATTTGGACGACTAACTGTTAATTCCGTTTTATCACAACAACGTTCCAAGTCAAAAAATGTAACCATTCAAAATGGAGCGCAGCAACAAGAGTTTGAGGTGTCTGCTTTTAACTATGATGCGAATCGCCATTTTTTCCTATCTCAATTTTTCCGTGAAAATTACGAGACAGCAGTACAAAATTATCCCTATATCAACTCGCCAATCATGATTACACGCCTCGAAGTGTATGTAAATGATACAAGAGCTACTCCAGAAGATGTACAAAGGGATGTGGTTGCATTAACCGATTTAGCAGAAGAATCAATAGTAGAAAATAATAATGTAGTAACTTTTACAAAAGATTATCCCGCCAATGATGCGAATAATCTGTATCGAACATTATACAATAAGCCTGAAGCGCGTTTATTAGATCAGGTGACTCAAGTGTTGGAACAAGACCTCCAATTTCGAGATGTGCGTGATTTTAGAAAGACAAGGGCGCGGCGTCTTGATCCCAATGAGTTTACTTACGATCCGCAACTAGGCTATGTTTCTCTAAACTTTACACTTCGTCCAAATGAAGTACTAGCAGTTGCTTATGAATATACAACTATTTATGGTGGGCAATATCAAGTAGGAGAGTTTGCAGAAGATGTATTTAATGTAGATGAAAATAGAGATCCACGCGTATTATTCTTAAAAATGTTGAAAACAACAACATTAATCCCAGGAACGCCTATATGGGACTTGATGATGCGTAATGTCTATTCACTAGGAGCTTATCAAGTACAACGAGAAGATTTTAAATTAGATATTTACTATGAAAACCCTGCTAAAGGAGATATTCGTTATCTGCCTGAAGGAGAAGGTGTAAAGGGGATTCCGCTTATTCGATTATTTGGAATGGATCGTTTAAATAGTAATAATGAGCCTTATTCGGATGGAATCTTCGACTTTCTCGAAACAAAACGAGATTTTCAAGACCAAACCTTACCCTCCAATGCTGTGCGTTTTGGAACGATCAATACAAGGAATGGACGTTTGATATTTCCAGTGTTAGAACCCTTCGGGGACTATTTGGATAGCTTACTAGTCAAAGAGAATAATAATCCCCAACAACTGGCAGATCGTTATACTTACCGCGTGTTATATGACTCTACTCAAATGGTAACAACGGAGTTTCCCGAATTTGACCGTTTCTATATTCGAGGAACTTACAAATCTAGTGTGTCTTCCGAAATTTCATTAGGGGCTTTCAATATTCCTAAAAACTCAGTGCGAGTGACAGCAGGAGGGAAATTGTTGAGAGAAGGTGTTGACTACGAAATCAATTATGGGCTTGGCCGGATTACGATTCTCAATGAAGCTTATATAAATGCAGGGACACCTATTAGCGTCGATTATGAAGATAATGCCACTTTTGGTTTACAGCAAAAGTCCTATATGGGGACGCGGCTAGATTATTGGATTAATGACAATTTTACACTTGGTGCTACCGCTGTTCGGCTTTCCGAGCGACCCTTTACAGCAAAGGTGAATTATGGGGAAGACCCCATTGCCAATGCAATGGTCGGTACCGACCTTAACTTTTTTAAGGATGCACCAGGTATTACCCGATTTGTAGATAAAATTCCTGGATTAGATACTAAAGAACCTTCTTCAGTGTCTATTAGTGCTGAAGGGGCGGTATTCTTGCCAGGACATAGCCGAGCAGTGAATGTAGATGATAAAGGAACCATTTATATTGATGATTTTGAAGGAGCCAATACGCCCTATCCTTTACATACCAACTTTTCGGAGTGGATACTAGCTAGTACACCTCGTAGAAACGATGACTTATTTGCCGAATCTGGCTTGGTCAATGACTGGGCTTATGGATATAACCGTTCACGTATTTCTTGGTACCAACTAGATAATGTTTTTAGTTCAGGTGGACGAGGATTAAATATCTCTTCGGAAGTGCTTTCTAATGATGCAACTTGTTGGAGTTATACGCGTACGATTCGTGAGCAAGAACTTTTTCCCAATAAAGCAAGTGATACGGGAGTTGGTATTTTACGAACCTTTGACCTTTCCTATTTCCCTGAAGAAAAAGGGCCTTATAACTATGATGTTGAGCCAACTCCTTATTCAAAAGGAATTACAAAAGAGGGAAAACTAAAAGACCCTAAGTCGAGATGGGGAGGTGTTATGAGAGAGTCGCCACATAAAGATTTTGAAGCAGTAAATGTGGAGTTTATTGAATTTTGGGTACTTGATCCATTTATGTATAGCGACCAAGCTAGAGATGAAACCATTGAAGGAGATTTATACCTTAACTTAGGGAATGTATCAGAGGATGTATTAAAAGATGCCCGTCAGTTTTACGAAAATGCCCTTCCTGGACCTAGTGAAGTATCTAATACCGATTTGACTACTTGGGCGAATGTACCTAAAATTCGTCCTATTGCACCAGGATTTGATAATGATGTTGATGCGCGTGTTGCACAAGATATTGGGTTTGATGGAATGAGTGATGAAGAAGAAGAAGTGTTTTTGCAAGCTTATTTACAAGAACTAGCGGCAAAAGTAGCGGCAGGTGATTTAACACAAGAAGCTTATAACGAAATCCTAGCTGATCCAGCTCTTGATAATTTTAAATCGTTTATTGACGAAGATTATAACTCTTTAGGACTGGATTCTAATAGTGTTTCAGATGGGGTGAATATTATCAAGCGATATAAAGCCTTTAATGGGCCAGAAGGGAACTCACCAGTACAACCTGGAGGAAACCGTTTTGGACAAAACAACGGTATTTTTGGAGCGAGTAATATTCCTGAAAAAGAAGACCTTAATCGCGATAACGCGATGAATGACTCCGAAAATTACTTTGAGTATAAAATCTCGTTCAAGCATCGCGACGAGATGAAAATTGGAGAAAATTATTTGGCAGGTTGGATTGATACAGTGAGTAATGACCGTCGATGTTCGGCTCCACCAGTAAAAGAAAGATGGTATCACTACCGAGTACCTATTGATCAATTCACAGGAAAAGTCGGAGACATCAACTTCCGTAACATCGAATTTATTCGAATGTACCTGACGAATTTCGATGATCCTGTTACTTTCCGTTTTGCCCGTTTAAACCTAGTGCGTAACAACTGGAGAAAATACAGTGGGCTATTACGCGAAGCGGGTGAATATGTGCCAGCCAATAATGATAATGCTACTGATGGTTTCTTTAATGTTTCCGCAGTAAGTTTTAACGATAATGGTGGACGTATTCCTATTCCTTATGTATTGCCTCCTGGTATTACCCGCGAGCAATTACCAAACGGAACCGCTACCTTATTACGACAAGACGAACGAGCTATCAGCGCGCAAATACGAAACCTCCCCGATGGGGAAGCCAAAGCCATCTATAATCGAGTCAATATGGATATGCGGCAGTTTGGTAGTTTACGGCTCTTTATTCATGGAGAAGAACTACTAGAAGGTGATCAAAGTGTCGAAACATTACAAAATGGAGATGTCAGTGTCTTTGTGCGATTAGGAGATGACTTTACGAATAACTATTATGAATACGAAATTCCCCTCATACTAACCCGACCAGATGATTCAAAACTAGGTTTACTTCCCGAATCACCAGAAAAACAGGTTTGGGTATGGCCTTATGAAAATAACCTCAATGTTATTTTACAAGATTTAGTAGATACCAAACTAAAACGGAATTTTGAAAGTAGCACGTTCCCGATTGATAAACCCTATATAAGGGTGGTCAACCGAACTTGGGATGGAGAAGTCCTCACCCAAAATAATGGAGAAGATACCCTAAAAGCGAAAATTACAGTGGTGGGTAGTCCCGATTTAGGAAAAGTGAAGCAAATGATGATGGGGGTTCGAAACCCAAAACAGAATGCCCGTACAAAGGTTGGACTAGTAGACGATGGCTTACCCAAAAGTGTGGAGGTGTGGTTCAACGAATTACGCCTTGCTGATTTTGATGAAGATGCAGGTTACGCAGGTCTCGCTCGTATGGATGTCAAACTTGCCGATTTTGGTAGCATCAACTTATCGACCAATGCACATACAAGAGGCTTTGGTACCTTAGAGCAAAAAGTAAATGACCGTTTCCGAGATAATTATGTAGAATACAATGCATCTACCAATTTAGAACTTGGAAAATTCTTACCCGAAAAATCAGGGATTCGAGTACCATTCTATGCAGGGATTACACAATCATTTAGTAATCCCGAATACGACCCCTACGACACCGATATTTTCTTAAAACAAAAACTCGATTCTATTCGTCAGGACATCAACCCGCCTGAACCGCGAATTGGAGGAGAGCAAGCGGCCAAAGACTATAAAAAACAAGCCCAAACCGCTACTACTATTAAGAGTATCAATGTTACCAATGTTCGAAAAGAACGGACAAACCCTGAGAAAAAACCACGTATATACGATGTCGAAAACCTAAGTGCAACCTATGCTTATACCGAAACAGATATTCGCGATCCAATCGTGGAAAGTGACAATGTGAAACAGCATAGAGCCTCATTAGCATATAATTATAATGCCCGACCCAAATATTGGGAGCCATTTTCGAAGTTGATCAAATCGAAGAGTTTGTATTTAAGACCCTTCAAAGAATTTAATATCAACCTCATTCCTAGTAGCCTTACCTTCCGAAATGACATCAACCGTCGTTTAGGAACATTGGTATTACGAAATGACCAGGATGATGGTATTGATCCCCAATACCTCACCTCCTACGATAAGTCCCTTACATGGGATCGTATCTACGGATTGAGATATAATCCTACAAAGTCTATCAGTCTCGACTTCAATGCCACTAATCGCTCGGTAGTAGATGAAAATCCACTAGTAGAATCTAATTGGCCAACAATTCGAGATACACTGAAGAGTGTGGGGTGGGGAGGACGTACACGCGGCTATGAACAATCGGCAAATATTAGTTACAACCTGCCATTGGATAAAATTCCACTTTTATCGTGGACACAGCTTCGTACCCGTTATGGAAGTACCTATTATTGGGAAGGCGCACCTCGCCAAATGGCAGATACATTAGGTAATATTATCGGAAATACACAAAGCATCCAACTCAATGCCGACCTTGACTTCAATAAGTTATACAATAGTATTCCTTTCTTGAAAAAGGTCAACGCCCGAAGTTCGCGACGACCACCACCAAAGAAGAAAACACCAAAAGGAGAAAAAGCTCCTCCTAAAGAAGAGAAAGCCCCTAAACCAGAGCGAAAGCCAGGTGAGATTAGCAAAGGGACAAAAGCACTTCTTCGCCCTTTACTAATGCTACGACGGATGTCATTAGCCTATACCGAAAAAAATCAAACGGTAGTGCCAGGTTATGACCGTAGCTCTAACATAATGGGAATGAATTGGAAAGGAGCGCAACCCGTACCAGGCTGGGATTTCATATTTGGGTCGCAACCCGATTTGAAATCATGGCTAGAATGGGCGGCTTCTGAAGAGATATTTGCACCAGCCGTTACGCTCAATGATATGGTGCGGCAAGCCAAAGGACGTACCCTCACAGGACGAATGAATTTGGAACCATTCAATGACTTTAAGATTGACCTAAATACCAGTTTGAGTTATAGCAAAAATCACTCACAGTTCTATAAAGTCAACAAAACAGGACAAGCCTTCCAGCATCTCTCCAATGTCGATGTCGGTAGTTACTCCATTTCTTACTTTATGGGACGCACCCTACGCGATGCCATTGACACGGTCGGAATTTCGGAAACCTTCCGTAATTTTGAACGGATGCGCCCGCTTATCTCCGAGCGATTAGCAACCGCAGCAGGCGATCTACGCCCATTTGGAGTAGATAGTTTAGGACAAGACTATTTTTATGGATATGGCCCTTATGCTAGTGAGGTACTCATTCCCGCTTTCTTAGGGGCTTATAGAGGTAAAGATGCTAGTCAGGTAAACCTAAATCCATTTAACCAAATTCCGATCCCCAACTGGCGGATCAATTATAATGGCTTGAGTCGAATTCCTGCATTTAACAACATCTTTTCAAGTGTCAACCTAACGCACGCATACAATTCGACACTATCCATCAATAATTATCGGAATAATCTCGAATTCCAAGACCTCTATTTTATACGCGGAAATGAAGGCTTCTTATTAGAAAACGAGCGCGCTATTATCGAACAAATCAACGACGAATACCTATATCTCGGAAACAGTAGTCAACTCGATACCCTAACCTTCAATTACTACTCCTTCTACCAGATTCCAGATGTTGTGGTGACCGAACAATTCGCACCATTAGCTGGAATTGACCTCAGCTTTAAAAATGGCTTGACAGGACGTTTTGAATGGCGACGCACACGTACTGTTGGTTTGAGCTTACAAAACTATCAGTTAACCGAAAGCAATACCAAAGAAGTAACCTTCGGAGCAGGCTATCGTATCAAAGGGCTAAATATTCCATTTATCCGTATTGCAGGAAAAGAATTTAACTTGCAAAATGACATAGCCTTCAACTTCGATTTTGCTATGCGAGATAATACCACCAGCGTTATCTTACTCGACCAAGATACACAAGAACCTGCCAGTGGTAGCCGAACCATTCGATTCTCCCCAACGATTGATTATGTGGTGAATCAACAGCTACGTTTACAACTATTCTACGAATATAACCGCACCGTACCGAAGTTATCAACTTCCTATCCAATTACCAATACCAAAGGAGGGCTTCGCGTCAACTTTACCTTGACACAATAACTCAACAAGCCAAACACGCTAATACACATATTCAATCATTCGCTCAATCACTGATTCATTGTTTGCTGGGCGTGTCGGGTATCAAAAAAGCGCAATAACTGTTTTACAGTTACTGCGCTTTTTTGATACCCGTCGGGCTATTCGTTTGTAGTTGTCTCATACCCAAACTGTTCGGCTATCTTGCTGGCAGTGTCTTCCTTCGTCAGCCCTGCCAGCAAAAGCCTCACTAGTTGTGTACTTCGTCAAGCTACCACTACTATCCCTCACGCGAAAGACGTTTGAACGATTGACGATTAAACGTCCAACGGAGTTGCCGCCAGCGTCATCGCTGGTGGTTATATAGACAAGTTTCAGCCTCTGGCTGATTGCCCTTTGATCTCCATTATATATGGTTTTTTTATGACATTCATCGCTTTTGCAAAGGGATAACGCGGTGAATGTGCGATGTCCTAAGTCCGAATAAATTGCCGTCAGCATCATTGCTGGCACTTACTTATATCAGCAACTAGGCTGTAAAGACTTCTCTAAATTCTTTTCCTCTTTACTAATGGTTAAAAAACCAATTGCCATTTTATTTATTGTATCATACGCACTTTATGCTCCGCGTTTTTTTGCTATATTTGTGTTGCTATAAATTTTAATGAGAACGTTATGGTTAAAACTGCTGAATTACAGTCAAAAATCACAAATATATACAATCATTTGTATGCAAATGCGGGAACTAGAACCCCTCATGGTATTGCTAACGAGGTCGGTAAAGTTCTTCATACAGCGTCTTTTATGGAGAAAAATAAATCATCTAAAAAACCAGCATTTGAGTTCACTCCAAAGCAAATAAAAGATAACTTAAATGGTAAAGTATCTAATGTTGCAAAAGAAATTAGGCGACAATTTAGCAAGATGAATGCAAAATGGAACTTTTATGATGATGAAATAAATCTAAATGATTTCGATTTGGTTTATACTTGTTGTCAGTTAAGTGGTGTTTTAGTCACAGATAAGCAAAGAGATGTATTTGGAGACGCAATTGAAATATTTAGAGGGCAATGGGCAAAACAAGTAGGAGGGCAATTTTTTACTGATGGATTAGTTACAAAACTTGCCATGCAACTTTTAGAATTTAATCCTCATAAAGGTGATGATTTAGTTGATATTTGTTCTGGAACAGGAGGGTTTTTATTAGCGGGTTTAAATCATATTCGGGAGCAGTTAGAGCAATCTGGTATAGCAGAAGAAAACTTAGAAAGAGATCTAGTTCATTTGGCTAAAAAAAGCTTAAAAGGGCAAGAAGTTGATAAGGAGGTTGCTAAAATTGCAAATGCAACACTGACCTCTCGACTTGGAACATCAGATGAAGAGTATGTCCAAAATGGAGATAGTTTATTAATTAGTGATACTGGAAAGATTAAATATGATAGTCACTTGTGCGTCGCTTCAAATCCTCCTTTTGGTACCAAAATTACAGTTAAAGACCATAAGATTCTTGAGAAATTTGATCTCGCAAAAGTTAGTTCTCGTTCAAATACTCTCTTTCCCGCCCATAAAATAGCGAAACGTTCTCCTGATATTTTATTTGTAGAACAAAACGTCAAATTATTGGTGCCAGACAAAGGGAGACTTTCAATCGTTCTACCTTATCAAATTTTATCAGGACCACAAACGATGTATGTACGTGATTGGCTAATGAAGAATACGGTTATTCAGTCAATTATAGACTTGCCAGGAGAAACTTTTCAGCCACATACAGGTACAAAAACATGCTTGATTACATTGAAAAGGAGAGCGACAGTGATTGAAGAGTTATCTGAAATAGAAGACTATCCAATTTTTATGTCTATTCCTAAATGGATTGGACACGATAGAAGAGGTAAACCTGTATATAAAAAAAATGTGGAAGGTAAACAAACTAACGAAATACTGACAGATTTTCCACAACTTTCTGCTGCCTACACAGCCTATAAAAGTGGGAAATCTCCTGAATCAATTCATGAAAGTAGTTTTGTTATTTCTTCGAGTGATATAATATCGGCCGACCTTCTACAGTTTAATGCACAATATCATAAACCAAGCAAATTTGATAAATCTTTAGCTAATCGAAAGGAATGGGATTTCGTAAATCTCGAAGACTTAACAACAAAAATCTTTTATCCTGGCAGATTTAAAAGAAACTATGTTGACTTTTCTGAAAATGCAGTTCCTTTTTTTGGAGGTTCAGATATTTTACAGTTATGGTCATGGACTAATAAATGGATTTCATCTAATCATCCTAAAATCAAAGAGTTAGCTGTTCAGAAAAATTGGGTAATAGTTACTCGAAGTGGCTCAACAGGAATTGTTTCCATTGTTCCAGAGGCTTGGAATGGTTATGCTATGTCTGAACATATCATTAGAATTATTGTTGATGAGGATAAAATTTCGCCCTATTATTTGATGGGGTTTTTAAGGTCTGAATACTGTCAAGAAATTATTGCAAAAGGAGTTTTTGGGTCAGTAATAGATGAAATAGATCCCAGCTTTTTAGGTAAGATTAAAGTTCCAATTCCAAAATCAGAAAGAATTATAAATCAAATGATTGAAGAGATTGCAAAGGCAGAAGAAGCACGGAATAATGCAATTCTACAAACTAAACAAACGGTAAAAAAAATGGATAAATGTTATGCTGATGCGTTTGCTTTGTAAAGATGAAAAAATAACTAAGACCATAATGTGACACTAGCTTGTTGTTAGTCAAGGCGTCAAACATAGGCGATCATCTATAGCCAGCTAACAGATGCGAGGCTTTACAACGCTGAATAGCGACAAGATAGTCAGCATTATGAGCTTAGTTATTTATTCTTCTTTGCTTTGTCTTGAAATTTCATTTTTTTGATTTATGTCTTTGGACGATTGCATCCATTAAAAATATCAATTCATCAACTGTTAAATTACCTTGAATTTGGTTACTTCGATGTAACATTAGAAAGGCATTTGACGGTTCATGAATACCTCCCCTATCTAGCGGATGAATGTGGCCAGATTGTATCATTCTTGCATTGTCTATTACCTCTTTTAAAGAAATTGGAATCAATTGAATTGGATCAAGGTAATTTCCAGGTTCAACATCATGCTCAATAAGCCATCTAAAAAGAGCTTGTATTGAATTTTTAGGCAAAGTAGGAGCTTCTTCCATACTTAACAATTGAAGGTAGTATTTTACTTCTACTAACGTACCTTGTACTTCACTTGCATAAAATTTATGGTCGTTAGGTAGTAACCAACGTTTTATCCTATTACCATCTTTGCCATCTTGTGGTCTGCCTGGGACTCTACTTGATGTGGGTTTCCATGGAGGAGAACGTCTTCCAGCATCCCGAAGTTTGGTAGTTATTCTTAAAATGGATCGCCTATCATAACCATGTTGTAGGCACAACTCTCTAAATAAAGTTGTCATATCTTTAATTAAAACTCTTACATTATCAACACTAATGTTATTTTCGAAATTTGCATTTTCTTTAATTCTATTTATTAGTTTCTGTATTTTATCCATACTATTTTTGTTCAGAAATACAGGGCATTTGAAATGCGAAGATAGTTTTTATATTATTATTTTTACTTGGGTGGAACATGTAATGTACAAAGAGCATTACAGATTACCCCCATTGATAAGCTTGCCCTACTGCCAAGTCCACCAACTCACCTGCTTGGTG
>JAHDCM010000356.1 GCA_020629895.1 Bacteroidota bacterium | reverse complement strand
TGCATAGGATAAAGAAAAAAGCGGTTATTTTTTTCATGATATATATTTGGTAAATAAATACGGTTACTATTAGTAAAGATGAAAGAATAAATTGCCCAATCTAGCTGCCTCTTTGCTAACAATACTACGTTGAAAAGCCTCGCCAGAGCCTACGGCTATGCCTACGTTTTTCGCCTTGTCTTCTTAGCAAATAGTCTAGCAATATTTGATCAATTTATTTTTTCATCTTTACTTATAAACTCCTTTATATTTAATAACGTTGCCTTCTATATTATTTTTTTATGCCTTCATATAATAGACGTAGTAAAAGGGGCGTTTATAAAGCAGACATCGAAATTTTTACATCCCCTTACCCCAATTACCCGTAACAATCTTTCAAATTCACAAGTATTATGTATCCATCTATTTCCCTTTGGATTAGATGCACCATTTTCGTATGTCTATGTGCTATCTATCCCATTTTTTCCGTTGGTCAAAAGCCCCCTAGTATTCCAGGTTGCGGCACTGATGAGTTGATGCGTCAATTACGTCAGTCGCCCAACTTTGACCAACACGAACAACAACAAAATATAGAGCTTCGAAATTACCTCCTAAAACAAGCTCAACAGTCATTAGAAAAATCTCGCCCCCGTCCTCCTATCCAAACATTACCTATTGTCGTTCATGTTATTCATCAGAATGGAGACGAGAACATTAGCTTCGACCAAATTTTACAAGGTGTCTCCGACTTAAATGAAGGCTTTGCCAATGTTAATAGTTATGATCGAGGCAGTGGCTTAGATACTGAGATCCGCTTTTGTTTGGCGACTATTGATCCAAATGGGAATTTTACGAATGGTGTCACTCGAAAAGAACATTCTTTAACGGTGATGAACATGAATAAAGATGATGCTGCCTTAAAGAACATTGTTCGTTGGGATCCAACTCGCTATATTAATATTTGGCTGGTAGAAGAAATTCTTCCTGCTTGTGATATTGATCCAGCGGGTTATGCGACCCTACCAGGCGCGCATGGTGGTCCTTTAGACGGCATTGTTTGTGAAGCAAGTACCTTTGGTTTTGCCTCTAAGGTAGCCATTCATGAAATGGGGCATTATTTGGGTTTGCTGCACACTTTTGAAGGGGGATGCTCCAATGGTGATTGTACACTGGAAGGCGATTTAATTTGTGATACCCCTCCTGATAATACCACTGGCTCTTTACCCAATTGTGAGGCAGCTAACTCCTGTGCAACTGATAGCTTGTCAGGCTTTGATTCGGATGTAGCAGATTTAGCAACCAATTATATGGACTATGGTAATCTAGGTTGCTTCCATGACTTTACGCCCAACCAAAGTGAGCGTATGAATGGTGTAGTTGCCACTATTCGCGCTAGTTTATTAGCTACTCCTACTTGTGTCACTATTTGTGATGATGGCGTATTACCAACTTCTTATTTTGAAATGAGTGCTAATGAAATTAGAGAAGGCGGCACGATCACCTTTACTAAAATTGGCCCTGATGCTGATTATGAATGGCAAATCAATGGGACTACTGTTTCAACAGACCGCATATACAATCATACGTTTAATGAAGGAGGCACCTATACAGTTACACTTGTTGTACGTAAGCCAGATAATGGGGTGCAATGTATGCGAATGATTCACGAATTAGTAAACGTAACTTGTGGACTTGATGCAGGTTTCAAGGCTAATACCAGCGATATTTTGCCTGGTGAGTCTATCTTGTTTACTAGTGATGCGGTTGGGGCTACTTCTTTTGAGTGGCTGGTCAATGGGCAATCCGTAGCAACAGGTATTAGTCATAACCATCTATTTGATGAAAAAGGGAATTACCGAGTTCAAATGGTGGCCCGCAATAGCACTTGTGTAGATACTTCTAAGGCGATTGTGTATTATGTAGGCACGCAATATTCGGATGCTACGCTTGACTTCCTGGATTATGTTTGCTCAAATGATTCGATTACGATCAACTTTGAGGTATGTAACCAAAGTGATGCCTCGCTACCTGCTACAACGCCCATTCAGTTTTATGATAATCATCCCTTTAACACACCTGCTGCACATTTGGGTAATTATATCACCTTAGAAGAAGCTTTACCTTGTGACTGTTGTGTTGAAATGACACACAGTTTTCCTAGAGGAAATATTGTAGATGCTTTGTATGGCATTGTAAATGATGGAGGTACCAAGCCTACTCCTTTGATGCAAGCCGACTATCCGTTGACGCAGTTGGAAGAACTCAATTATACGAATAATATGGATACACTGTTGGTAGATTTAATGAAGGTCAGTTTCGAACCCAATTTAATCAACCTGGCTCTGGGTAGTTCAGCGATGTTGAATCCACTTATCACACCTGCGGTGAGTGACTCGGCCATTTATGTGTGGGAACCTGCTGATAGTTTATCTTGTGTGGATTGCCCTAACCCAATGGCTAATCCGTCTTCTAGCACCACTTACCGTTTGACGGTTGATGATGGGCTAGGCTGCACAAGTTCGGATACCATTCGTATAGAAATTGAGTTGGGTAAAAAAGTATTAATGCCCAACGCTTTTAGTCCCAATAATGATGGGATGAATGATGTGTTTAGCGTGATTACTGATTCGAGTGTTAAAAATGTACTGGATTTTAGGGTGTATAATCGTTGGGGGCAATTGCTGTATGAACAACAGAATTTTAATCCTAAAAATGAGGAGGAATTGGGTTGGGATGGCACCTATCAGGGAGAGTTGGCAATGATGGGGGTGTATGTGTATAGTGTACGGGTGGAGTATTTGGATAATGAGACAGAGCAGTTTAAGGGAAATGTGACATTGATACGGTGATGCGAGGTGCGATTGCACATTTTTGCGCAAGGGATAGTAGTGGTAGCTTGGCGAAGTAGACAGCTTGTGAGGCTTGGACTAGCAGGGCTGACAGCGGAAGACACTGCTAGGACTTTAGCCGAACTGCTGGTCTACGAGACAACTACAAACGGATAGCCCGACCTGAAAGGATGCGCCCAGATAAAAAACAAATACTAAAAAAGGCGAATCGGAATGATTCGCCTTTTGTATTTAAATTTAGTTTATTTCCTGCTTACTTCTTCTTTGTGGCCATTACATCAAAGAATGCTCCGTTGCTACCCTCTCCGATAGCGACAGGAAGTACACCATCCCATTTTTCGATGGCTTTAAGTTCGATGATGTCGTCGCTGACCGATTCGCTTAATAGTCGCTGTGCTTCTGCCTCTGCGCGTGCTAAAGCCAATCGAGCTTCTGCTTCTCCTTCTGCTTTTGCTTTTTGCTGTTTTGCTTCGGTTTCGATACGGTTGAGGTCGTTAACAGCGGTTAATGCACGTTGCTCTGCAATTTGCTTCTGCTCAATCGCATTATTGAATTCTTGTGAGAAATCGAAATCAATGATAGAGAAGTCTGTTACGATGATATTGTTTTGTCCTAAGCGGTTTTTAATATCTTCAAAAACAAACTGTTTTACATCGGGACGCTTTGTAATTAACTCTTCTGCTGTAAAACGGGCAGTACCCGATTTGATAGATTCTTGAATGGTGGGTAGAATGATAGTCGCATTGTAATCAAGTCCCAATTCTTGGAAAATGACATTGGCTCTATCTTTTGAAAGATAGTAATTGAGTGCCACTTTAGAGGTAACATTCTGTAAATCTTTTGAGGATGCCGATGCTTCTGCTTCTACTTTTTGAATTCGTACACTCATCATGATGACTTCGGTAGTGAATGGATTGATGACGTGTAATCCTTCGGGTAAGATGTCTCCTTGCACTGCTCCAAAGTAGGTTTTAATTCCGACATAGCCTGAATCTACGGTTTTAAAGGTAGCTGTCAGCACGGCTACTAAAGCAATTAATAAGGCAAAGGCTCCAAATACATAGAACATTCCCTTATTGTTAAATTTCTTTCGGTTGCCCCCTCCTTGCTTATTAAATTGGGGAAATTTAACTTTGCTAGTACTCATATAGGTGTGTTTTGGTGAATGATGAATTCGTACTTTTATATAAGGCAAACTAAAGTAAATAAATCCACAACTAGTTAGAGATTTATTTTTTTTAATTTACCTAAACAAAACATGTTGCAACAAGCTGTATCTAAAAGTAGGTGAATTGTAATTTATAAACAAAATCTATGCTATATAAATTCCCCGATGATAGCATTTATTATTTCACTAATATCATCTATTAACCTTGCGTTAACCTTCCATTAACCGCTTTACCTTTATTCCTGTTTTATCTTTGAAGTATCGAAACAA
>JAHDCM010000355.1:1349-4271 GCA_020629895.1 Bacteroidota bacterium | reverse complement strand
TGAATTGCCTTGTCCAAGATTCTAAATATACCTTTCGAAAAAATGCGTAAGGGATAGTAGTGGTAGCTTGGCGAAATGGATGCCTGTATGACGCAAGGACTAGCAGGGCTGACGAAGGAAGACACTGCTAGGCGTATGCGGAATAGGGAGCCATAAGGCAACTACAAACGAATAGCCCGACCCCATTTTTCCAATCAACCTGTTAGGTTTGTTGTGAAGAGAATACCGATCAAATAGTATAATTCCTAAAACCTGACAGGTTTTGATTGGGAAAATGGGGGAACGCCCTAATAAATAATAACCTAAAAAAAAGCGAATGATATAGCTGTCATTCGCTTTTTTCATTGGACGTGTGATCCTTCGAAACGATTCTATTAACAAAGAAAACAGATGAGAAATTACTTACAAGCGACTAATATTATTGATCGTGATCATCCAGAAGTGGTCGCATTTGTAGAAAAAACAGTAGATAAGCAGATGAGTGCCACTGAACAGGCAATTGCTTTGTATTATGCGGTAAGAGACCAGATTTTATATCATCCTTATCGTATTGTGTTGACAGAAGAGGGGATGCGTGCCAGTGAAACATTGGGGAGAGGAAGCGGTTATTGTGGCGAAAAAGCGATTGTGATGGCGGCAGCATGTCGATATTTGGGTATTCCGAGTCGTTTGGGTTTTGCGAATGTTCGTAACCACTTATCTACTGAGAAATTTAGACAATTACTTCGTTCAGATGTATTTGTCTTTCATGGTTATGTGTCTTTATTTTTGGAGGGGAAATGGGTGAAAGCGACCCCTGTTTTTAATGCGTCTTTATGTGAACGATTTGGGGTGGCTCCGCTTGATTTTGATGGGCAGACCGATGCAATTTTTCAAGAATTTGATATGGAGGGGAACCATTATATGGAGTATTTACATGATTATGGGGAGTTTGATGATATGCCCTTACAATTGTTTGCAGGTGAGTTGAAACGGCATTATCCACATTTGTTTGAGAAGGAAGGGGAGGAGCGACCACTAGATTGAGGGATCGTTTGTGGTCGCTCTTCTCTATTAATACACTTTTACAAAAAATACAAACGGCTTTAACGATTCAATTTGATCTTCTACTTTCATGCCCCCCAAAAAGCTACCTTTTTTACTACTTGGTTGTAAGGTTAACTTCTCTGGCACTACATCCAATACATTATTGATGTTTCTTGTTTTGATAACATAAGTTGCATTAGGAGCTTGTGAATGTTTGGCCTTAATGATACCGATTAAGTTTCCTTCTTTATCAAATAAAGGCCCGCCACTAGAACCAGGAGAAACAGGTACCGATGTTTGATAAGTAGAAACATCACCTTCAAAGCCAGATAAAGCACTAATCGCTCCATCGGTGTACTTGACCTCCCAACCCATTGTGCCAGCTAAAGGATAACCTAATGTAAAGACTGACTGTCCTGCACTAGCTGTTTCTTGCTTGAAACAGTAAGGAATAGTAGGCAAACCACTAAACATCGGATCACTGATTTTTAATACTGCCAAATCATTTTTACGATCTCTAGCAATGACCACCGCATTATAGGTGCGTTGTGTATTGATGCCCACTACGAATCGTTGCCCATCTTCTACCACATGATTATTGGTAAGGATATAACCTTGAGAAGAAATAGCAAGTCCTGTTCCCGTAGAAATGGGTTGAATCTCTTTGTTATGTGCAAGTTCTTGTGGGTATAGTTTCATATATTGATGGTGGTTGTACTGGTCGCCATTAAAAGTCACCATCAACATATTTTGAGCATTTAGTTCAATATAAACTTGGTCGCTGAATGCTTTATTTTGTTTTCGCCAGCTTGCCTTAAACAAATTGGCAGTAGCCGTAGGAATTAATTCGCCCATGACTTCGCCCACTTGCCAATCTTTAAAATTAGTGGCACCACCCAAGTACACCGCAACGTATCCGCCATTATTGCTTTTTACAATAGCAACAGAGTACTGGTTTTTATTAGTAGCACTAACAATTTTTTCATACATACCTTCTACTTGATCTAGGTTGCCCGAATCAAAATAGCTACGTAAATCGGCACCCGACCATTTGGTGGCACTAACAGGAAGCTGTAAACGTTGCGCAGGACGATAGTTCATTGGTACTTCGTACATCTGTTTCCAGTTCATGAAAATAGCATTTAAGGCTACCTGATCATTGGGTATCTGGTTTTTGGAGCTAAACTGATAGTTGTCGCCCAAACAGGAAGTAAAGGTTAGTTGGTGATTGGTATAAAAGGAACGTTCTACCAACTCCATATAAAGACTTACATGTACAATATCACATAAAGATTCGACAGAACCTTTTAAGTATTGTTTTTCCCAAGTAGTTAGGGCTACTTTTTCAATGCCCATTTCTTCTAAATAATCTACTAAACGATATAATAAGACACTTCCATTAGCATCAACATTTGCTTGTTCTTGTGGACTTAAATCTATAATCGCGTAGCGAACGCCACTTATATAAGAAGCGAACTTTGCCTTTTTCTCGGAATTTGTTTCCGATGCTTCGGATATAATGGGGAATATCGCAAGCAATAGGCATAGTATGGTTAGTACTTTTCCTTTCATAACAACAATATTTTCATAATTATATATGTCTAACACGAATAGGTGCTGTAAGAGGAACGAGGCGGCGAGTAGGGTAATAAAAAAGATGGTTTGCATTTGCGTTTCATTAAAAGCAATCGCAATGCCATTTATAAACCAGTGATACCTACATGAAGCTATCTTGACAAAAACAATTATAATAGATTCATATATTGGAACAATCTTATAGTGTTCTGATAATGATGGGTTTAGGGATCATTAGCTTCACGGTTCAATTGGGTATTCGTTTTTTTGGTAACAAGGTTTCAATGGTCTTGATTCGTGATATAAACTTGACAATTATTG
>JAHDCM010000355.1:0-1249 GCA_020629895.1 Bacteroidota bacterium | reverse complement strand
GAATATAATCCTAAATAATCAACACTATGTATATGTAAAAGGATAAGAATAACGACAAAAAATAAAAAAGCCAGAAACAAGTAAAATGTTCCTGGCTCAAAAAAGCAAGCAATTATGTATTATGTTTTTATTACAACATTGTTTATAAACAAAGTTTTTTCTGCTGATAGGAGTGAAATACGCTTTTTTGACACATTAGAAGGGTAGCGGTTTAAGCGACGGTCTTTTTTTACTATTTTGCACGTCCATTAATAATATATCAGCTACTATGGAAACCGAATGGTACATCTATCCACTAGTAATCATCGCAGGCATTTTGGCAGGTATTATCAATACCCTTGCTGGTAATGGTTCTGCCATTACGCTATCAACCCTCGTTTTTTTAGGACTACCAGCCAATATCGCTAATGGCACCAATCGCCTAGGCGTACTATTTCAAAGTTTTATTGGCTACTACACCTTCAAAAAAAATAAACTCGTTATTAGCGAAGGAGCCGCTTGGATGATTATTCCTGCTGTGATAGGAGCCATGATAGGAGCCACCTTGGCCATTGATTTGGATGCACGTAGCATGAACCTAGCTATGGGTACGCTAATGATTGTCCTACTAGTATTGGTATTGCTCAAACCCAAACAGTGGCTATCCTTTCAAAAACCTGACATAACAAGGATCAAAAGTATAAAAACCATCCTTATTTTCTTTTTGGTAGGCTTACATGGCGGATTTATTCAGGCAGGTGTCGGCATTTTGTTATTATCAGCAATGGTGCTAGGGGCTGGATTTAGTCTGCATTATGCCAATGGTATCAAACTATTGATTGTATTGGCTTTTACACTGCCTGCATTTATGCTGTTTGTCTATAATGGGCAAGTCAATTGGTTTTGGGCAATTTTATTAACTATCGGACAAAGTTTAGGAGGCTATTTAGCGGCCAATTTTGCCAGCCAATATCCACAAGCCAATATTTGGGTAAGACGGGTATTGATTGTAGTCATTTTGGTGGCTATCGTTAAGTTTTTTCATCTTTATTTTTTCACCTTTACCTAATTGGGCGTGTCCTTCCATACTAGGAAATGAGGGAGTTAATTTAATAGATTCAATGAATCGCATTATCCTCAATCCTTCAGTCCTTCAATCCCTCAGTCCCTAGTATTTCAGGTCGGGCTATCCACTTGTAGTTGGCTCATAGGTAGCAAGTTCGGCTAATGCGCTGGCAGTGTCTTCCTTCGTCAGCCCTGCCAGCACAAG
>JAHDCM010000354.1 GCA_020629895.1 Bacteroidota bacterium | reverse complement strand
AGACACTTTGATGGTTCCCAAATGCTGGTTGACTATTGGAAAGCAGATAGGGTGAATAGCGGTGCTACTTGCAACGATTTCTTTTCCAAAAAGGTAATTATTCTCGCCCGAAAAGTCATTAACAACGCCGCCTGCCTCTTGTACAATAATACTTCCCGCAGCAACATCCCAAGCACTAAGGCTGTGTTCGTAATAACTATCAAACTTGCCCCAAGCTACATAACATAAGTCAACTGATGCTGCCCCTAAACGTCGAATACTACGGGCATTTAATATAAAATGTTCAAGTACTTTGAGGTATTGTTGTACTTGAGAGAAATCGTAATAAGGGAAACCTGTTGCGATGATTGCATTTTTGAGCGCGGTATTTCTACTCACCTTGATGGCTTTTTTATTCAGCCAAGCCCCACCTCCTTTCCAAGCATAAAAACACTCTTGCCGATTTACCTCATAGACAACGCCTAGTATGATTTCTTCTCCTTGCATGAGGGCGATACTTACCGCGTAGCTAGGAATTTGATATAAAAAATTAGTCGTACCATCAAGGGGGTCAATAATCCATTGTAGTGGAGCTTCGGTGCGTTCTGTGGTTCCTTCTTCAGCAATAAAGCCTGCTTCAGGCACAATATCTTTCAATCCTTTAACAATCAATTTTTCTGCTTCAATATCAACATAACTGACGAGGTTATTGAGGTATTTTTCTTCTATATCTTGTGCGCGTACTTTGCCTGCTTGATTAGCAATTAAGGCACCTGCTTGTTGAGCGACTTCACAAACTTGTTGACAGATTTTTACTAAATTCATATAAGCGGTTTTAGTGAGACAGAAATTTATTGATTATCATTTGTTCAGTTCTTCTATTGACCGTTGACCGACAATTATCGACTAAACTAACCTTCTATCGACTATTGACTGATAACTATCGAATAACAACTAATCTCTATTCAATTTTGTTTTGATAAACTGTCCTAGCACTGTATAAAGGAGCAAAATAAAAGACAATAACAGTGCCGTTCGCGCAATATAATCGCCATAGCGCGTGTAGATAGTTAAAAATGTATTGGCATGCATCTCACCTCGTATGGCTCCTGCTGTCCAATAAGCTAGTTCTTGAGAAATGTCACCACGCTGATTGACAAAACAGGAAATGCCCGTATTGGCAGAACGGACGACATCACGCCGCGTTTCGATAGCCCGAATAGAAGAGTAATATTTATGTTGTTTATGACCAGGTGTATTGCCCCACCAACCATCGTTGGTAACAACAAAAATTAGTTGCGCTCCATCTTGAACATAGCCTGTTACATACTCTCCATATACCGACTCATAACAGATGACTGGAGCTACACCAATCGAATCGCTATTAAACAAAGCCGTTCGTTTTTCTTGAGTTGCTCGTGTACCCGGAATTCCACCCAATTTGATAATGAAATGCATTTTATCAATGCCAAAATGCTTCATGACCGAATAAAAAGGCATGCGTTCTACCCCTGGTACGAGTTTGGACTTATGGTACACTTGATAATGCTGGCTAGAATCTAGTAATATGGCAGAGTTGTGAATGTCATAACTCTTGATACGATTGGGGATATTCCGAGCAGTAGGACTTCCATCTAAGCCATCGTAGTAGCGAATAGGCTCAATGCCTGTTACCAGACTCAAATTAGGGTAAGTATTTTGGATAAAACGACGTATTTGTTTAACGCGCTCATGTTCATTTACTTTGGTCAGAAAAATGGCTCTTCGGGTAGGAACCGACGTTTCAGGCCACACCAGAAACTGGGTGTTTTCAGTGAGTTTTTCTTGTGATAAACGCAAGAAGTTTTCCATTTGCTCGTCCTTCTTTTCAGCAACAAATTTTTCATTATAAGGGTCTAAGTTGGGTTGAAGTGCTACGACTTCAACGACTTCTCCTTGTGCTTGATAAGTATAATATTGGACGACAGAAATAAGAATAGGCAGTGTGATAAAAAGGGCTAAGGTTTGGGCAATTTTTTTATAATTGAAAGATGGTTTTTCAGGAATTAATAATAGTAAAATCAACACATTTACCTCTAATATCCACATCGTGCCTCCTAATGATCCAGTAAACTCATACCACTGCATCAAAGAGGGATACATGGCTAGTACATTCCCAATGTTTAACCACGACCAAGTCAAATCCCAATTCATGTGCAAATACTCAAAACTCAACCAGTAGAAAATAAAGGAGAGATAGCCAATATAGGTGCCGAGCTTTTTTTTGGTTTGGTGAAACAGCACAAATGGGATGCTCATAAACAAGGAATTGAGAAATAATGCCATCACAAATCCTGGTAACGAAGCATTTTTGACCCACCAGGTCACTAACAAATTCCACAGCAAAAAGAACAACATCGCATGTCGCCATACCTTAAATTTACTTGGCTTTTCTCGCTCCAAGCTTACACGATGTTCCATATAGAGCAAAGGAACAAAGGCGATAAAAATGAGAAAAAACAAGGGGTAAGGTGGCCAGGCCAATAAGCAGCAAACGGCTCCCAAGATGGATAAGATCGGAAAAGGTATTTTCTCAAAGATATTGCGCATAGATACAAACATTAATTGTGGATGTAAAAATAAGAACTTTATACAAACACTGAAATTGTGCTAAGTAATCTTAAAAAAAATGACTATCTTTCAGAAAAATAGAGAGGTACAAAACGTACTATAAAAGAAATAACATGGGTATAGCATTTTTTCTCTAATCAAACCATTTTTATTCTACCATGTTACATCACCTAAGTCAATTAAAATTCCTGCAAACACTATTCATCTGTTGTTTGCTAATGGGGCTTATATTCCTCCCACCCAAGCGTTCCGCTTCTTCCAATCAATTAGCATTAAATCTCTATCATCCACTTAAAATAGTATCCACAATGAAAAAAATAAGCATTGCTATCAGCTTATGTCTAATAAGCTTCTTACTTGTATCCTCCCCATTAATCGCTCAAACTTCCCATCCTAGTGAAAGCTCAGAAGTACTTCAAGTTGTAGAAGAAATGCCCGAATATCCAGGAGGAATGGAAGCCTGTATGAAATTTTTGGGAGAGAACCTCAAATATCCCGAATCAGCCAAAACGGCCCATAAAGAAGGAAGTGTCTTTATCGGAATGGTCATCAATAAAGAAGGGCAAGTAACCGATGTAAAAGTATTAAAAGGATTCGATAAAGCCTGCGAAGAAGAAGCCATGCGAGTGGTCAATATGATGCCCGATTGGAAACCTGGAAAACAGCGCGGAAAAGCAGTAAACGTCGCATTCACCATTCCTATTAAATTCAAGCTACCTGCAAAAGAACATCTCCCCGAACCCATTATTTTAGATCGAACCGAAACACTAGACCACGATGTTCCCGTAGAACCTGCTCCAAAAGAGCCAGAAGTAGTAGAAATGTGGACGGTTATTAAAGAGGTGCCGCAATTTCCAGGAGGAGAAAAAAAGCTGTTCAAATTTATTGCAGATAATGTGCAATACCCACCACAAGCCAAAGCCGATAAAAAAGAAGGAACCGCCTATATAGGCTATGTCATTCAAAAAACAGGAGCGGTTAAAGATATAAAAGTCTTACGAAGTTCAGGCACCCAATCACTGGATGACGAAGCCATGCGCGTCATCAAACTCATGCCCAAATGGACACCTGGTAAAGAAAGAGGGAAACCAGTAGAAGTAAATTATACCATGCCTATTAAATTTAAACTAGACAACCAACTTCCAAAACCTGTTACACCACCTACGGCACGCCCATTAAGCATTGATGAAAATGGAAATTTGACAGAAAAAGAAACCATTATTGAAGAAATCGTAGAGGAAACGGAAATAGTAGAAGAGGAAGAGGCCAAGCCAGATGATGATGGATGTTTTAGAATTGTAGAACAAATGCCTGAATTTCCAGGCGGACAAGATGCCTTATTTGAGTTTCTAAGTAAAAAAATAGCATACCCAAAACAAGCCATAGTCGAAAATATACAAGGCACTGTGTATGTGAGTTATATTGTCGAAAAAGATGGGCAGTTAAACAATTTTAAACTAGAAAGATCGGCACATCCACTACTAGACGAAGAGGCCCTAAGAGTGGTGAAGTTGATGCCTAATTGGAAGCCCGGAAAACAGCGCGGAAAAGCGGTGCGAGTAGCATATACGATTCCCGTCAAATTTAAATTAGAGGAGTAAATGCGCTTATTCCTTTTATTTATGCTAGTTGTGGGTTTTGTAGCATGTACAGAAGTACAATCTATAGATGATGACCAAACGATTTACAAATTCGTAGAGCAAATGCCCGAATTCCCAGG
>JAHDCM010000353.1 GCA_020629895.1 Bacteroidota bacterium | reverse complement strand
CCTAAAGCCATTCCCATGACGACCACTGACAATAAGCCTGATTCATGGACAATTTGATCAGAAAGGGTAAAGACTCCTAGTACCAAAGCAAGTGAAAAGACGTTGAGTAGGTAGTGTGGAATCATTTTGCGTTTGAGCAGAAAGGCGAGAAAATAAGCAGCGACCGCACCTGTACTTAAGCCTACAAAAATCATCGTCAAAAAGGTCTTGATCTGCGCGCCAAATCCACCGCCTCCACCCGCAAGTAGAAAGCTGGCAGCATGTGCATGATGGTCTATGACTTCGGGTGCAGTGACTTTAGGAAGTCCCGCAGTAATAAAGTTAAAAACCATTACCGCTACTAAGGCTCCAATTGGGTCAATGACGATACCTTCCCATTTTAATACGGTTGCTACATTTTTTTTGAGTGGAACATTTCGTAAAATGGGACCAATAACGGTTGGTCCAGTTACAATGATGAGGGCAGAAAATAAAAAGGCGAGGTTAAAGGGTAGACCTTCTACAAAATAAGCGGCTATACCTGCTAGAATAAGTGTCACTAGTGAGCCAATCAGTACCAAATTGGTGATGGCTCTCTCTAGCCCCCTTATTTCACCAAATTTGAGGGTCAGTCCTCCTTCGAAAAGAATGATTCCAATGGCGAGTGAAACAAAATAAGAAAGGGTTTCTTGTGGCACTAAGCCTCTTCCAGTGACTGCATCAAAGACAGGTTCAATAAACTTATATCCTAAAAGGTACTCTGCACAGACTGGTCCAACGAATAAACCAATCAAAATAAGTGGTAAGATAGCAGGTACACGAATCCGCCAAGCAATCCATTGAGCAGCAATACCTAGTACTACAACTAATGCTAATTCGAGCATGATGTTAAATTATTTTTGGCCAAAATAACAAAAAAGAAGGGAAATATAATTTTATAGGCTGCTCAAGTTACCTTAATTTTCGTACCAAAAAAACTAACAACGTCCTCAATCTACTACAATTATGTATTCTAGTGCTTATCGACGGAAGGTATAACCAGTCAGAATTTGATTTTGAAATTGTACTTTATCAGAAATGTCTTTATCCATCATAAGGGTGGTAAGCATCGAAACTTTGATTTGTTTGGAGAATCGAAAAGAAATTTCACTTTGTAAATCTAAATCAACAGCATAGGGAGTGAAAAATACATCAAAGTTGGCAAGCATAGACAAGGTTTTGTCTTTAACATAGTTAACATTTCCCCGAACCGAAACGCCATGTTCTAAACGAGTGCGATCTCCTCTTGCAACCCCGTATGCATATTCGCGATTATTATAGACACTTTCATTGAGAACCATTGTGAGTTTAAATTGATATAAGCCCAAATTGATCGTGTATAAATCATTACCAAATACAGCTCCTATTGACATACGTGCATAGGCGGGCGACAAAAAGGTAGAGGTTAGTACCGATTCGGCATTAACGCGCTTGAAGTAGGTTTCAAAGGCTTGGGTACGAAATGCACCATATACAAACTGGGTGATGTATTCATTGACCTGGTACTCCAATTGGGTTCTTGCCTCAAAACGATCAATACGTTTGGAGAAAAATTTACCAATATCATGACGAAATCCTAAGTTCCCGAAAAACTCAGTTCGAACCCGTAGGTCTTTTTTAAAATATTGATGTTTTAATCGGTATCGACCATTTAAGGAATAATTGATATTGGTATTTCCTTCCCAATCATTTCCTGCAAAAAATCCTAATGAGAAAAATCCTTGTTGAGATAAGCGGCTTCCTTCGGTAGGTTTGTCTGGTAAACTAGGTAGGTTAGGAATTAACATATAAGTACCCGCAGGTACCATATTTTGATAATGTTGATTAAGATTTTTTATCTGTAAAATGTCGGTATCATATTGTTGAGCAATTTGATGTAAGCTCTCATTGGCTTGTACACGATGAAGTTTTACCCCTCCATCACTTTCTTTACCCGTAGCAAGTGGAATCATTAAGGTCTTACTACTAATAATGTTCGAGGTCATACTATTGGCTGACTTTAGCTCTTGTACACTCAAACCATAAAATTCGGCAATTTTAGGCAATTGCTCATTGGGTTGCACGGCATGTTGCCATACTAATTTGTTATTGGCTAAAGTATCTATGGATTGGGCCAATCCTGTGGAAGAAACTAAAAGGAAGGCAGTAAAAAAAAAGGATATTCCCAATAACAACTTCATGGGGAGGGAAGGTTAGTTCGTTGAAATAATAATTAAAAGGTGGGAATAAAAAAGGGGAATAAACGCAGATAAATATAATAGCAATGAGCGAATGAGCGAATGTTCGAAACATTCACCCATCCGATACAAAGGTAATGTGTTTAATTAGCCACCGATAATACTATCTCCAGGATCAGAACTTCCTCCGCCCATTGGACACTCTAAGAAATCACCAATCACAACCATCCCTTCAGCATCATACACATCGCCATCTACGAAGTTTTCATTAATAGCAGTAATTGCTTCATTTACTTCTGATAAAGAGTAGTCACCTTCACCCGCTAAAGCAGCATTGGCAATTGCCAACATTTCACGAACTGTTTTGCCTTCAAATGCGCCATAAGCAATTTCCAAATCACCTAAACGAGTACTAGTCTCATCAAAATTAGGATCACTATCAGAGAAAGTAACACTTAAAGTTAAAGCTACTGTTTGAGAAACTAATACATTCTTCAACTGGTTGGTTGAAGGATCCATATAGCTTTTCTTCAATTTAGAAGGAGTGCTGCCAGCAGGTAAATAGTCAGTAATAGCTTGCGCACTAGTAAAAGTAACGGTTAAGTCACCAGAACCAACCACTAATCCTTCCATAAATGCATTATCAAAATTGGCATGTAAATAGGAACCTGGATTGTTGCCACTTGGTGATGCACCCCAACCTCCAATAGTTTGAGTACGGAAACCATCCATAATATCGCAGCTTTGAGCGAATGAGTTCTGAGCGAATGCAAAAGAGATAAACATCGCTAATACAAGTAATAGACTTTTTTTCATTGGTAAAAAATTGATTTAGTTAAATAAAAGTTAGTGTTAAATCATAAGAAATAATGATTTATGAAACTTTTTGGAACAACATACGTACCAATGCATTCATAGCTTGACTAATTGATATACAAGCATTTAGGCAAGCTTTTTACAAAATACAATATTTTGAAACTTATACCTATTTATTACGTAACCACTCATTCTATGTGATTATATAACAAATATTGTAGTATGAGTGTTTTTTGTAAGTGATTGGTTGTCATTCGTTATATGAAATAATGATGTTTAATGTAAAAGCTCAAAATAGATGGTGTTAATGGAAGAGAAAGGCTAAAAGGGCTATTCTTTTTCAAGAAAAAAAGTACAGCTAATTGATAGTTATAGTGTTTTAGTTTTGAAAACTGTACTATATGTAATACAGGTGTGTATGGAAATCATAACAAAGTCAAAATAGAGTAAGTAATTTATAGTATAACACACCTATTTTCGCTATGTTAAATATTAAAAAATACTAAAAATGTGTATAGAGAATGCTCCAATTAAAGTTACTTGCGCCATTATTGAGCAAGAAAATCGCTTTTTAACTGTGCAAAGAGCTACTCAGATGAGCCGCCCATTAA
Organism: Bacteroidota bacterium; assembly: GCA_020629895.1. Taxonomy (GTDB): domain Bacteria; phylum Bacteroidota; class Bacteroidia; order Chitinophagales; family UBA2359; genus JAHDHP01. The sequence goes on along the minus strand of JAHDCM010000353.1, from coordinate 703 downwards.
AGTGGGAGTTTCCTGGTGGCAAAGTTGAGAAAGGAGAATTGGCACGAGATAGTATTATACGAGAAATTAAAGAAGAGTTAGAACTTACCATACAGCCTTTCCAACAACTAGCTACCATTATTCATGATTATGGAGATAAAGTCATCCACCTCATCCCATTCCGTTGTCATATCGTCAGTGGTACACTTAAACTTGTGGAACATAAGGCATTTAGATGGTTAAAATTAGGCGAGCTTTTTGAAGTAGATTGGTGTGAAGCAGATGTAAAGGTGCTGAAAAAACTAATAGACGAATATAACAAATGACCAAGTAAGTACACAGACAAAAGTTTTCCGAGATTTCACTAATATCAACAAATTGAAACCACGTAAGAAAAATAAGTGACATAAGCTTAATTAAAATCAATTGCTCTCCTAATCATAGGAGAGCAAAGCCCAAATTAGTTGTCGTCTTTGGTGAGACTTATGTGTACTAAGCTATTCTTGCGATTAAAACAATTTGATATTTATCAATGAACTCCTTATGTTTCTTATCTGTCTTATGTGGTTGTTTTTTGTCGAATAACTGATGTCTAGGTACTTGTGGCTATTGTACAACCAATTTTTTTTCCTTAATTTTATATTACGAATCAAAACTTTTTCGACCTCACTATATGTCCTTAAACTATATGGTTCAACAAGCAGTACATATCTTACTTGCACTG
>JAHDCM010000352.1 GCA_020629895.1 Bacteroidota bacterium | reverse complement strand
TCTACACCTCATCAAACAAGAAAAACCGATCAAAGAACTCATAAGGTAAATTCTTCTGTTTATTAAAAGCTACTACCTGGATTTGATGCATATTCAATTCCGTATTCTCGCGATACTGCGGAATAATAATACCCAGTTCGTGACTCTTCTGAAACAACTGCCGATGTAGGTCAAAAAAAGGATAAGTCTCCGACATCCGTTCAGGTACCACCAACAACCAACCCAAGATACCTGTTAAAGGTTGCTGTCGATAATACTGAATGACGCGCTCCAAACGCGCTAAAGGAGGTAGATGTGCTAAAGAGGGAGGTGTGGTTAAAAAGTCCGTGATAAAATGAAAATACATATCCTGCTTCTGATCATAACAAGCGCGTCCTTTCAACAAGCCCAAATAAGGCACCTCACTAGGAAGTGAGGCAATAATTTGCTCATGAATAAATAGCATAAAAGGAAATTCTTCCAGTTGCCTATTAGACTTCATAGGGCGATTATACCGATCTAAGCGGATGAGCCGTTTGTTATAATGTCCATCTACTAAAGGGCAAATCTTAGGGTGATAATTAAGTGGCTCAATACGTTTAATAGGGCCTCGATTGTTTTCGTAACCCAAACGAATTGGTTCTCGTTTGGGTTTATTAAGACGTATCTTTTCATGAGAAGTAGTTACTTGAACGGGAGGAGTATTCGCAGGTGGAGGTGATTTTTGTATTTCGATACGTGGCACTTTAGCAGTTGATTGGTTCAAACGTATATTAGGATGATATTTCGCAATATAGGGATTGTTGGTATGTGCCGAATGAGGAGATAGTAACGGATCTTTACTGTCGTATAATAAATAACCTGCCCGTTTTGAAATAGTATTATTAGTACAAAAGAATATTCCATCTTCCTGCTTAACAGGGTCTACTACCATAGCAATCTGATGAGGCATATTAAAAACACCGCGTAAGGTGTCTTCATCTGTTTGAGAAAGAAATACCCCATAACCTGGATGTGTGTGGTATAGTCCTAGTCGCAAAATCGCGGGCTGTTGTTTCGCTATTTGATCTATATATTCTTCTAAATCATCAAAAAATTGACGAGTAAAACGCAGTAGGGTAGGATCAACAGAATATTCGAGAGGCTGGTTAAAAACATCAGTAATGAGTAAAAAACGCTTGTTATTATCAATACCATACAAACCCAACAAAGCCCCCCCAATCTCAATGGAATTATCCCGAATACTATGCTGCCAAATAGATCGCCATGTTTGTTGATGGATAAATACTTGTAAAGGTTCTTTTGGAATAGGTGCCAGATTAGTCTTAGGTTGCTGTAAGCCATAAATGGCAGTATTCCGAACAGGAAAAGGCATCGCCTTTGGGTCAATGGATTTTTCTTGGATGATGCGAATTTTCATATAGAGGACTATAGTTCCTTTTTGATGCGAATACGTGCGTGCAATGGAGGTGAACCATCCGCTTTATTTTTATTGGGGCCAATGGGCTGTTTAGAGGTTGAAGGCGAAGTCGTATTGCTACGCTTGAAGCGGTTAAGCCCTCTTGAAAGCCCACCACGTCTATTGCTAGAAGTACTAATGCGAACTGTTGGACGTGATTGCTTCGACATAGCAGAGGCTTGTCCGCTTTTTAAGCTGATATTTGTAAAATCAATCGGAATAGGATGATTGGCAATCCAATCGCGATTACAAGCATAATTAGCAGGACTGCTCAAATTATAAGAATCAGGTTTAAAACAAATCATTTTGATGACATCTAATAATAAATCATCAATACGGATAACAGGATTCCAATTGTTGAGATACCAACCATGACATACATCCCCACTTTCATACACATTAGGATGGAATAAGCCCTTGAGGAAAGTAAACTTAGGAGGAGCAGAAAAAGGGTAGGTACTAGGCATAATAATACGTAGTAAATGCCGCGTAGATATATCTCCCTTTTGATTAATGTATCCCTTTAACCTAAAATCAATTAAATACTCCGTAGATGGATTACCTTTCCGTTCCATAATGGTCATAAATGGAAACTGAGCAGCAATTTCTAGTATTTTTCGCTGATCTTCTAACAGGCGTATATCTCTTACTTTTCCCATTGGCTATATTTAACTTATCCTTGAATAGTTTCATATTTCAAAATACACAAGTCATTAGTTCGAGTTTGACGTGAGTGGAGGGTATCCGACTCTAAATAATCAAATGACTGACTTTTGTTTTGCAACTGTCGTTGTTCGGCATATTCAATGCCCAAATGGTGAGTAATAGCAGGTAATAGTTCAGCAATTGGCTCATTATCAGGAAGCTCAATTTTTACTTGGCGGCCAGTCGCACTGTCTTTAAGTATAATAGTAACAAAGCTCATGCAGAATCGTTGAGGATTGTTGATTAGTGAAAGTTCTTGATAGAATTAGAGCAAAGAAAAGGGTAAGTATATATAGTAATTGGCATTAAATCAATGCAAATAGTTATGTAAATGTTCCCTTTCAATGTATTTTGTATATCGAATGTACGAAAAAAAAAGAATTTTGTTGGACGATGGGACGATAAACATTCAATCGTCGCACTTAACACCTCACACGATCTACCGCGCCATACCTTTGTAAAAGCGATGAATGTCAGAAAAAATCATGTATAATGGAGGTCAAAGGGCAATCAGCCTAGCCGCTGAAACTTGTCAATATAACCACCAACGATGACGCTGGCGGCAAATCCGTCGGACGTTTAATCGTGAATCGTTCAAACGTCTACCGCGTGAGGGATAGTAGCGATAGCTTGGTGAAATAGATGCCTCGTGAAGCTCGCAGAAGGGTGGCTGAACGACAGAGTGAAGACGCACTGATGCGTTAGCTGAACAGGTAGCTATGAAGCAACTACAAGCGGATAGCCCGACCCCATTTTGTTGAAAAGGATGCCACTAGTGGTATGCTAGTGAGTGCATCTTTTTCAACAAAAATGGGGACACGCCCAAAAAAAAAGGAGTAATTGGGTAAAAAAATGAAATACCCAATACTCACAAAATACAATAACAGGAGAGTAGAAGTTTACCCAGAGGTAGTTTCTGCAATTAAGACTAGCATCTGCTTGAAAGTCACTATTTTAGATACTTTTGATCGCCTCTAATTTCAAAAAAATGATAGTGGAAGGTTTCTTGGTGGAGCGATTTGGCAGTTATAATATGCCATGGGGGAATTCCAATATATTTAAGTGTCTGATTTAGAAGCTTTGGTGTTTCACTTCCATCAATTTGGTGGGTGAAATGTTCTTGCATGATCGAAGCCAATTGTGTTTTGTTGGCTGCAAGGCAATGTGGACATAACACCTCATCCACGAAAAGACTTCCCCTTTTTTGAAAGACTTCTTTATGGTGTTGATGCTCTATACAGTGAAAATAGGTGAGTAAATCAAAATCGAGTTCGATACTTGCCTGTTTGCCTAAGCGTTCTTGTGCGAGTGTCAATAATTGTTGAAGCGTAAGTTGGTCACTTTGATAAGGTAATATTTCTACTTGTTCGAGGGGCAAGGGTTCGTATAGGTTATGGGTAGGACAAGCAGGATTGAAAGAGAGGCGAGAACTACCTAGTTCGTCGATATTGCCCAAGACCGAAAGGCGTTTATTCACTGGAATATTGGCTCCATGTAGATATTTGATGGCAATTTGTACTTGTAAACCTGCCATAATGGAGGAAATAGTGGGAGAGGTGGGCAGCGTGGGAGTTGCTTCAGGAGTACGCAATTTTAGGCAAGAAAATCGCTGCCAAGCTTCGTCGCGTAGGGCTTGGTTGAGGGTACAATCGAGACATACTTCATAAGGAGGAGCAAATACTTTCACATCTCCATCCAATAAGCGCAGCCCTGCGTCTATATAAAAGGTTTGGGTTTGAAAACAATAACGGTTGAGGTCGATACGGGCTTGAATATTGTCGAGGCAGCCAAATACAATATCTATATTTCTATAAAATCCCAAGCCGAAGGCTTCCTGAATGGGTTGTGTGAAATAGTGTACGTTTACATCGGGATTGATTTCTTGAACACGTTCGGCAGCTACGGCAGCTTTGGCTTTATGTATATCGGTTGCGCGAAAAAGAATGGTACGGGTGAGGTTGTGATCTTCGATGTGATCCATGTCTACAATCGTCACCTGTCCAATACCTAGCAAGGCAAGGTTTTTTAGGACTTCATTACCCAACGCGCCAGCACCTACTACTAATGCGTTGGCATTTTGTAGGATGTCGGGATTCCAACCGAGTTCGATGATGCGTTGGTAGCGGGACATGGTGGTGAAGGGATTGAGGGAATGAAGGATTTTAATAAATATCAGTCTCTTGAATTTT
>JAHDCM010000351.1 GCA_020629895.1 Bacteroidota bacterium | reverse complement strand
TCAATCATTCAGTCAACCACTCATTCACTCATTGTTTACCGCGTGAGGGATAGTAACGGTAGCTTGGTGAAACAGCCACTTTTATGAGGCAAAGACTAGCAGGGCTGACAGCGGAAGACACTGCTAGGATGATGCGGAATAAGTGGGTGTGAACCAACTACAAGTGGATAGCCCGACCTTTTTTGATCTTGTCCGTCGATGCGTAGACGCATCGACGGACAAGATCAAAAAAGGACACGCCCAAAAAATGAAAAAAATAAAACCTACAAATTACCATATCAGTACGATTATGAGAACACAATTTTTTTATTTAGCAGTGCTAATTATTGGAAGCAGTCTAGTAATAGGATGTGCTTCTGAAGAAGGAGATACGCCTACGGTGAAAAAGGCTGCTTTAGAGCAACGCTTGGCAAGTAAAAAAGCAGCAGCAGAAAAAGCGAGCTTTGAGGCGAAAGAAATTGAGAAGGAATTGTTGAGCTTAGACCCGAAGTATAAAGAGAAACTAGAGGAAAAGAAATGGCGCATGGTGTCGGCAAAGAAGGTTGGGGTGAAGGATTTTGAACAATTGACCGAATTTCAAGGAACCGTAGAAACGAAAGGTGATTTTATGTTGTCTTCAGAAATTGGAGGAACAGTAGTGAAGATGAATGTAAAAGAGGGAGACCGCGTAAAGGCAGGACAGCCACTTGCAAGGGTGGATGACCAAGCTCTTCGTCGTAGTATGGATGAACTGGAAACGTCCTTGCGTTTTGCGAGAGATGCAGTGATTCAACGCCAGCAGATTATTGAAAAAGATAAGCAGGCAAAGCAAAATAGTATTGCAGAATTAGAGACTTCTATTTTATTAGCGCAAGATGTCGTCAATCGTCGCCGTCAAATTATGGATCAAGATGATGTGGCAAAACGCAATAGTGTTTCGGAATTAGAAACGTCTATTCGCTTAGCACAAGAGGTCATAGATCGTCGTCGTCAGATTATTGCGAAAGATAATGAGGCGAAAGATAATAGCATGGCAGAACTGGAAACGTCTATTCGCTTAGCACAAGATGTAATAGAAAAACAACGTCAGTTGAAAGCGGAAAATATGCGTTCTTTACAGAGTAATTTGGAGGAACTGAAACTAGCAAAAGATTTAGCGCAAGATATTTTTGACCGTCGTAAAAAATTATGGGATCAAAATATTGGTTCGGAAATCGAATTTTTACAAGCCAAAAATAATCTAGAAAGTATCAAGAAAAAGATCGAAGGTTTAGAGTCGCAAATTAAACAAGCAGAAACTGGAAAGGACTTGGAGTTGAGTTCGGCTATTAGTAATCTCGAATCGTTACAGAAGAAAAAAGTAACCTTACAATCACAATTTGATCTTGCGAATCAAGGCTCTGACTTAGAACTAACATCGGCTATTAGTAACCTCGAATCGCTCCAAAAGAAGAAAAAAACGGTAGAGTCACAAATTGCAACTGCCAATAAAGGATCGGATTTAGAATTGGCAACCGCTATTAGTAATGTCGAGTCGTTGCAACAAAAGAAGCAAACCTTACAATCGCAAATTGCTGCCGCCAATCAAGGCTCTGATTTAGAACTAGACAAGGCACGCGTAGATGTAGAGAATTTGGAAACGAAGAAGGCTGCCTTACAAGATCAAATGAAAAAGACTGTGGTTTACGCACCTGCTGGTGGAATTGTAGACCAAGTAATGATCAAACAAGGTGAAATGGCAGGGCCAGGAATGCCAGTGGTGATGTTGATCAACACCTCTAAATTGCAAGTGAAAGCAAGTGTCCCTGAAAGTTATTTGGCAACTCTAGAACGAAATGCACCTGTGAAGGTGAGTATTCCTGCGCTTGAAACAACACAGGATGCTTTGATTAGTAATATTGGGGAATTGATTAACCCGAATAACCGTACTATCGACATTGAAGTAGCAATTAATAATCCTGATAGACGAATTAAGCCCAACCTAATGGCAATGGTACAGTTGCGTGAATATGCCGAAGATCAAGCAGTGGTAGTGCCAACCAATTATATCTTAAATGCAACTGATGGAGACTATCTTTTTGTAGTCGAAAAGCAAGGAAAAAAAGAAATAGCTCGCAAAGTGAATATTACGACTGGTGTGTCTAGTGCAGGAGAAACCATTGTGACGGCTGGTTTGAAAGGAGGAGAAGAAATTGTGACTGAAGGCTCTAGAATGGTAAATGATGGCGATCCGATAAAAGTAGTACGATAAGTAATGCTGTAAGCTTCCTTTAAATTCTAAACACGATACTCCATGAGCGAAATCAATAATAATCAGTTAGATAATAATAAAGAAAATACTTCTTCTGTTGGGTCTATTATTCGAGAATTCGGCTTGTCCAGTTTTTCGGTAGATAATAGCACCAGTATCTTTGTAGTCGTATTTTTGATCGTTATTTTGGGGATGGGCGCGTATATGACCATGCCCAAAGAAAACTTCCCCGAAATTACCATCCCTACGGTATATGTGGGTACGGCTTACCCTGGTAACTCACCACTTGATATGGAAACCCTAGTGTCACGTCCTATCGAAAAAGAGTTAAACAGTATTACAGGGGTCAAAAAAATTGAAGCTACTTGTATTCAAGATTATGCAACCATCATCGTTGAATTTAACCTAGATGTACCAGTAGAAGAAGCCGTACTAGATGTGAAAGATGCAGTAGATAAGGCAAAAGCAGATTTGCCCAATGACCTGCCCACCGATCCCAATGTATTCGAACTCAACTTTAGTGAGATGCCGATTATGAATATCAACATCTCAGGGGTGAAAGATTTGGATAAACTAAATGACTATGCCGAATACTTGCAAGATGAAATTGAGGCATTGACTGAAATTTCTAGTGCCGATATTCGAGGGGTACCCGAAAAAGAGGTGAGTGTAAATGTACGCTTACAAGACCTAGAGGCACGAAATATGAGCTTTGGTGATATTGAAGGGGCTATTGGTCGCGAGAATGTCACTATTTCAGGAGGGGACATCCTCGCTGATAATATGCGACGAAATGTGCGGATTGTAGGAGAGTTTGCCAGTGTAGAAGAAATGAAAGACATTGTGGTGTCTAATAAAAATAACAGCATCGTATATCTCAAAGATGTAGCAGATGTAGACTTTGGCTATACAGATCGAACCAGTTATGCTAGGGCAGATAAACTGCCTGTGGTAACACTTGATATTAAAAAACGAGCAGGAGAAAACTTATTGAATGCTGCCGACAAAATCAAAGAGATTGCTAGAGTCGCCAAAGCCGATAAGTTTCCCAAAGAGGTGAAAGTGCAAATCCTTAATGACCAGTCTAAGCAAACGCGAAGTATGGTCGATAACCTCGAAAATAGTATTATCGCAGGGGTTATTTTGGTAGTATTAGTTTTACAATTCTTCTTGGGTATTCGCAATGCCTTATTTGTAGGAGTTGCTATTCCGCTATCTATGCTTATGGGCTTTGCCATACTTGGTTTTTCAGGGGTTACACTCAACCTCATGGTATTGTTTTCTTTGATCCTAGCACTCGGAATGCTAGTAGATAATGGAATTGTAGTCGTCGAAAATATATATCGTTATATGGATGAAGGGTATTCGCCCATTCGTGCTGCCAAAGAAGGAGTCGGAGAAGTGGCTATGCCAATCATCAGTTCTACCATGACCACACTGGCAGCCTTCCTACCACTGCTTTTCTGGGATGATATTATGGGTGAATTTATGAAGTTCTTACCTATTACCCTCATCATCGTACTAAGCTCATCGCTATTTGTGGCATTAGTGGTCAATCCTGTTTTAACTGCTTCCTTCATGAAGGTAGAAGACCCCAATGAAAAACGAAACCACCTAAAAACCATTATCATTTTTGCTGTTTTAGCTGGTTTAAGTGTCTTATTTTATGCCATTGGAACAGAGTCATACAATAGACGACTGATAGGAGGCTTATTTGGTGCAGCAGCCCTCATTTATATCCTCAATGCCTACATATTAAGTCCTTTGGCAAGGGTTTTCCAAGATCGCCTACTGCCTGCTTTAGAAAACGGCTATCGTGGATTTGTGCGTTTCGCGCTGACAGGTTGGAAACCCATTCTCTTCTTTTTAGCTACCATCGGATTGATGATCTTCTCCATTGTGTTTATGGTTGGTTCAGGCTTGCGTATTGAGTTATTCCCTGCTAATGAACCTGCTTCTATTTTTGTATATGTTGAAGAACCCATTGGTAGCGATATTGCCAAAACCAATGCCTTTACCAAAGAAATAGAAGCCAAAGTAATTGAAACACTAAAGCCTTATGAAGATATTGTAGAGTCAGTGATGGGGCAAGTAGGAGAAGGAACCTCCGATCCAATGGCAGGGCCACAACAAGGAGCCTCGCC
>JAHDCM010000350.1 GCA_020629895.1 Bacteroidota bacterium | reverse complement strand
TACCGAATTCTCCAGTTCCCGAAAGAGCTATGGAAGGACACGCCCATCGAATGATAACCTATAAAATTCAAACATGAAAAGCAATTACTACCTACTCTTTTTAGCCCTGATAATAAGCAGCTTAATGACTGTGTCTAAACGAGCGAATGCCCAAGAGTATAGTCTTACACATTATGGCGTTGCCGATGGTTTGGGAGCATCGGGTGTTCATACCTTATATCAAGATAGTCGAGGATATATTTGGGTGAGTACCAATTCTGGATTGAACCGTTTTGATGGAACGAGTTTTAAGGAGTTTACCCAAAAAGATGGCTTGTCGCGAAACCCAATTACAAGTATTCATGAGGATGAGGAGGGGAATTTGTGGTTGAAGTCGCGCTTAGGATATAGTCGAATGGATCTGACCATTTATGATGGGAGGCGTTTTCAGGCAATAGCACCAGATAGTATGAGTAGGTATGGAGGAGATGCGGGTGGCGTATTGGCTTATCGGGATCAGTATGAGCCGTTGTGGGTACGGCGTGGCGATACGGTGTTTCGAGTAGATAAGAAGCGACATTGTGCCTTGTCGTATGATGAGGCATTAGATTTTAATTATTTATATGGACACTTGGAAGTGCCTAATACAGATACGATGTATTTGGCCAGTATTAGAGGTTTGATGATTTATAATAATGGGAGCTATTTTAACCTAACTAAGTCTCGTAAACAAACGACTCAAATTCACCAAATTGAACAGGTTGGCGAGCAAATTTGGTTGGTAACAGATGAAGGCTTGTTTGAATATGCCAATGGTAATTTTGATAATTCGCGAATTCCTAAAGAGTTGCATAAAAATGTAGTACATAATATACAGGCTGACCAAAAAGGACGAATATGGATGGCGACTGTAAAGGGTTTATATTGCTATGAAGCAGGCACATTTACAAGGTTTACAAGAACAGATGGTTTAGTGACCAATCGGATTAATCGCGTATTTGTTGACTCTAGAGATAATGTATGGTTGAGTACTGAAATGGGCTTACTGGTGTATCACAACAAACAATTTGTCATGGTTGATGCCCATTCGGAGGGCGTATTTAATGGGCGTTATGCACAAACTATTGTGAGTCGTTGGGGCATGGATTATCGACAAATTTTGGAGGATCACGAAGGAAATATTTGGTTTAATACTGAAAATGGAATAGCGAAATTTAGTGGCTTTTCGTTTGCTCATTATAACAAAGAAAACCTATTAGAAAGTATAGAACTAAGGTGTTTGCTTAAAGATGGGGCAGGGCGTTTGTGGCTAGGTTATCACCAAAATGGTTTTTCTATTTGTGAAGGAGACTCATCTGTCAATTATGTAGGAGCTAATGCGCCTGATCAATTGACCAAAGTCAATGCCTTAGTAGCCGATGAAAAAGGAACCGTATATATAGGTAGTGATAAAGGATTACATCGTTATGACGGTAGTCAATTTACCAATATCTCTTCCAAAGATTCTTTGGGCAATGCCATTCCTGTTTTATCGCTATTGGTAGATCAGCAACAACAGGTATGGAGCAATACTCAAGAAGGGATATTTTTATATACAGGAGAACAAGTAAAAGAATATCGCCTTTCGGAAGATATTCGAACTAGTCATCCCTTTTTTGCAATGCATGAAGATGGGAAAGGGCAATTGTGGGTAAGCAATCGAGATGGCTTACATCGTTTTGAGGCAGCTATCGACTCTTTTCGCCTAATAGGACATAGTAGTTCCATTGGTTTTGTGGGAGATATTGAGCATGACCAAGCAGGCAATTTGTGGCTAGTAAATGTGCAAGGAGGCTTGTCGCGTTATGATGGGAAATATGCGATTCACTTCAATGAAAAAGATGGCTTTAATACGAGCAATATTTATGGAATAGAAATTTTGGATGACTATGCTTGGCTGGCAACAGCAAAAGGAATAGAATACTTTCAGATAGACTCAATCAAAACACCACAGATCATACACAGTTACCATATTGGGGCTACCGAAGGTTTTTTACCTATTGAATGTACAGGAGTTATGTTTAACGAAAAGCAGACCGCCAATTTGTGGCTTGGTACACCACAAGGACTTACCAAATTGGATATAAACAGTTATTTGGACAAAGCAAAACAAGTGCAGGCACCGCAGGTGCGTATTAAGCAAGTAAAAGTGGGCTTGGAAGAAATAGACTGGATTGCCTATGCGGATGCAATCAATCCACGTACGCAACTTCCCGAACATCCTATACTAGACTTTAAGGATAATAACCTAAGTTTTGAATTTGAAAGTATTAGTTATACTAGTCCTCAAAAGGCGAAATTTTTATATCAATTAGAAGGTTATGATGAAGAATGGGGACGCACTATTGCAGGGCAGGAAGTGAATTATATAAATTTACCTGCTGGAGCATATACAATGGCAGTAAAAGCTTTTTATGAAGATTATCAACAAACAGGAGAAACAGTGTACTTCCCATTTACGATCAATCAGCCTGTATGGAGTAAAATATGGTTTTGGGCCTTATGTACTACTTTATTATTATCCTGTATATTGATTGCTTGGGTTTTTGCGAGATATGTCAGATGGCGACAAGCGCAACGATGGTCGGTTCAATGAACCTCTTTCATAAATTTTAATAAGCCTTCTTTTCGTGCTGGTGATACTTTTACGGTCATATTGTTTTCTAAAACAACATGTGGAAATTTGGATCGACTATATGAAAGAATATATTCGGTATTGACGAGATGTGATTTACTGACTCGATAAAAAGTGCTTCCTGCCAATTCATTTTGATAAAATTTGAGCGTTTTAGCTGAAGTAATTGGTTCGCGATCTTTCAAATGGAAGGTGGTATAATTGTTAGAGGCTTCACAAAAAAGAATGGAACGATGAGCGAGGTAATAACTCGTTTCTGAACAAGGAACATTGATTTTACGAATATCTCCTCGTAAACTTTTTAGTAAATCTAACTCGCGTTGTGTACGAATCTGTTCGCGTTTCTTTACCGCTACCTTTTCTACCACCTTTACCAATTCATTAATATCTATGGGCTTCAACAAATAATCAACAGTAGGGTATTTGAATGCCTTTTTGGCAAAACGATCATGAGCAGTTGTGAAAATAACAAAAATATCGTAGTCTGGAATCTTTTCTAAAACCTGAAACCCTGTTCCTAATTTGATCTTTATATCCAAAAAAACTAAGTCTGGTCGTGTTTGTTGAATCAATGTTACTGCCTTATCTACCGAATCTGCAATACCTACCAATTCTACATCAGGGCAATAATTTTCAATAATAGCTTGGAGGTTTTTTTGGTTATGTATCTCATCTTCTATGATAACTGCTCTTATTAGCATAATATTTGATTTAGAAAGAGTTAAGAAGGATAGAGAGGTGAATATTAAACGGAACTATTAAGATAGATAATGTTTTTAATTAATTGAAATTTTTTTTAAATAATCACGCATCTTTACTTATGTGTATCGTTTAAAAAAAAAGCAAAAAAAAATAGATAACTTTTTTTATTTCAGGGAATCATTTAATAGCTTCGTGCGTTGAACGAGCGAAACACAGCACAAAAAAAAACTGCTTATAAAAGTGATTATTTTTTTTCTTAGATGTTATGAATTCGAAAATTATCTCTTATCTTTGCAGTCCGCCGGTGAGGTGGGTGAGTGGCTGAAACCACCAGTTTGCTAAACTGGCGTACTCGAAAGGGTACCGCGGGTTCGAATCCCGCCCTCACCGCTACTTTTTAGTAGCTATTTTTTATAGTTAGTTCTTACTTTTTTGATGAGCTTTTTGCTCGTTTTTTTCGGGGTGTAGCGCAGTCCGGTTAGCGCACCTGCTTTGGGAGCAGGGGGTCGCAGGTTCGAATCCTGCCACCCCGACTATTTTTTTAAAACAATAGATACTCTTCTATTGTTTTTCCGCCTATATACTTACATTTAATAAATAGATCACTACGATATTAGTGATCCATTTTCTCTACGGTTATACAGCAAATTTATATCCTTCCTTTAGCTGTTTCCACCGTGTGTCTATGCTCATAACATATATGTTTGGGTATCGACAAAACAGACTTCATATTACATTCAATTACAGGTGACTATTTTTTAGTTACTGAGAATGCCCATTTGGTATTCTTCTAATTCATCTATGCTCTTTCAATAGATAGAATGCAACTGATTGACCCTCCAAAAAGGTTAAAACAGAGTTGCTATGTGTGCAAAGATAAGCGGTAAAGAAAAGTAGCTGAAGTATATAAGTATTGCTATTTCTAAAATGGTAATAATGGTAACCTATAATTGTATAGATGTGTTATTTTATAATACTATTTTTGCACGAAATTGTGAATGAAAATATGTCTTCATTCCTTAGT
>JAHDCM010000349.1 GCA_020629895.1 Bacteroidota bacterium | reverse complement strand
ATGCGTCCACGCATGAACTTCGGGCAAAAAAGGAAAAAACAGGTCGGGCTATCCGTTTGTAGTTGCCTCCTAGAAAACAAGTTCGGCTAAAGTCCTAGCAGTGTCTTCCTTCGTCAGCCCTGCTAGTCCAAGCCTCTCTCTGTTTCTAGTTCGCCAAGCTACCACTACTATCCCTCACGCGGTAAACGTTTGAACGATTCACGATTGAACGTCCGACGGAGTTGCCGCCAGCGTCATCGCTGGTGGTTTACCCGACAAATAACAGCGGCTAGGCTGTTTGCCTTACCTTTTGCATTGCATATAATACATTATTAAATGCATTGCTTTTGCAAAAGGTATAACGCAGGAGACAAGGAGTGAATAAGTGGTTGCTCAATTGGACGATTGACGATTGAACGTCCAAAGAATCTACTTGATACGGCGTTATTTTATGTTAAAGATGAACATCTTTTACTGACTAAAAAACATTTTCCTAAAAAAATGCTGTATTTTTGCAGCAAAATTTAATCATCAAAAAGTTACATGCAATGAAAAAGTTAGGTATATTGATATTGATGTGCAGTATGTTATTTGGAGTTTCCTGCTCTACAAACACTGCCGACAACAAAAAAGCAGACAGTGAAAGTGCTGCTAAAGAAACGCCACCACAAAACGAAAAAACTGCTGCTGCAACAACTACTAACAAGGACAGCAAAGTTGCCGTTGCGGCTCCCCAACAGCCTGCTGCAGCTAGTAAAGCAGCCCCTCAACAAGCTGTTGCCCCTAAAAAAGCGGGAGCAATTGAATGGGTGGATATTAAAGACCTAGAAGCAAAAATGAAAGAAGAACCTAAGAAGGTGTTAGTAGACCTTTATACTAATTGGTGCGGATGGTGTAAAAAAATGGACAAGGCAACTTTCCAAAACAAACAGATCGCAGACTATGTAAATGATAATTTTTATGCCGTCAAATTTAATGCTGAAACTAAAGAAACATTAAATTTTAAAGGGAAGGATTACAAGTACGTACAGTCTGGTAGAAGAGGTACAAATGAGTTAACTTATACCCTAGCTAACAAAAACCGTATTGGTTATCCAACGATTGCCTTCTTAGACGAAAAACTAAATACGATTGAGTCTTTTCCTGGTTTCAAAGATGCAAACGGTTTTGATGCGATTGTGAATTATATCAATAAAGAAGAATTTAAAAAAGGTTCTTTAGCACAATTTCAACAAAAATTCCAATCTAGCATTCCGCCAAGCCCTAGAGCAAAAGCAAATAATCGCCCACGAGTGATTCAAAAAAATGCCGTACAAGGAAATAATCGTTTGAAGATTGATCCTAGTAAGATTCAACGCAAAACAAAGGCAGAGACGAAGTAAAAAGTAAAAACCACACTGTTGGAATAAAGAGTGGGTGCGCCAGCACACGCTCTTTATTCCGAATACAACTGATCCATTACATTCAACACCAACTCCTCCAAATCACCACTTCCCGCCAATACGCCCATCATCCCATACATCGCTGCAGTACGTTTCGACCCAATACCTCCTCCAGCATTTCCAGCAAAAGACTGCAATTTCTTAAATGTTTTTTCGGGTAAAATACGCTTCAAGCCTTTCACCGCCCCTACCTGAATATTACTACTCACTTTATTCCAACTAAGCTGTTTGGCTGTTTCAACCGCTTCTTGCAAATCCGCTATAAATTGATCAGCTACTTCTGCATGAATAGGACTCACCGTCAGATGCAAGCAAGCAGGGTATTGCTGGCGATCCAGAAACCAGCCCTTTACACTCATTTCATCTCCTACTTTATAAATATCCAAACTATTCGAACCAATTGCTAAAATACTCATATCAGGTGGGGCAATAAGGTGGAGTTCGGGCATAACAGCAATGGCTGTTTTTAGTTTATCCGTAGTCGTTAAGGTCTTTTTGGTAAGTTGCAAATAACCATTTTCACCAATACCCATTAACGCTGCCCAAGCGGCTGCAATCGCTCCGCCCGGACGCGTACCGCCAATCCCTGGAGAAGCATAAATTCCGCCTGGCCAATCAGTGTACACAAAAAACTGTTTACGACGAATCAACTTATCACGGTAGATAATAACACTAGCTCCTTTTGCCGCATATCCATATTTGTGTACATCTGCCGATATAGAGGTAACACCTTCTACTGCAAAATCCCACTTAGGAATCGCATAACCTAGTTTTTGGGCAAAAGGTAATAAAAAACCGCCTACACAGGCATCGACATGCAATAGTAAGTCATTTTTAAGTGCGAATTCAGCAAGCTCCTCAATCGGATCTATTACTCCATGTGGATAGGAGGGAGCCGAACCAACCAACATAATAGTATTGCGATTGATATTACGCCACACTTCTTTCATATCTACCCGATAATCGTCACTTACTGGTACGACTACCCCTTTGATACCAAAATAATGAAAGGCCTTTTGAAAAGCAGGATGCGCACTTAATGGAACAATGATTTCTGGTGCTGTAATATGAGGGCGGTGTTCAGCGGCCCAATCACGGGCTGTTTTTACAGCCAATAAAATACTTTCTGTTCCTCCAGAGGTCATCGTACCAGATGTATCTTCCTGACCATGAAACAAGTCAGCTACCATCGACACCACCTCTACCTCCATCTGTTTCAAACTCGGAAAAGCAGTTGGGTTTAATGCATTTTCAGAGAAAAACAAATTATAGGCTTCTTTTACCATGTTTGCGATTTCATTACCTGGATGATACACCAAACTAAATGTCCGCCCAATGTGCCACTGTGCATCGTCTTTGCGCATCGTTTTCATCTGTGCTAATAATGCCTCTTTTGATATGCCCTGTTTAGGGAAGCTTCTTTTTTCTTTCTTTTTCTTTGCCATATTTAGTAAACACTTTTTTTCTAAGAATGTTATTGAGATAATATAACCAAAGTCTTTGTAACTTTGCAAAAAAACTGAAAAGTAGATATTAATGAATGATATGAAGAAGGGAAAAAAAATAGGGGTATTACTTGTCAATCTGGGTACTCCTGATTCTCCAAAGGTAGGAGATGTACGCAAATACCTCAATGAATTTTTAACAGATGGTCGAGTGATTGATTATCCCTGGCTTCCACGACAGGTATTAGTACGCGGAATTATTACGCCATTTAGAGCCAGTAATTCAGCCAAGTCTTATCAAGAAATTTGGGAAGAGAAAGGATCGCCACTCAAGTTTATCAGTGAAGAACTTACCGAAAAGGTACAAGTAGCTTTAGATAGCATTCCGTCAAGCAATCCAGAAGAAGCGGTAGAGTATGTTGTGGAGTTGGCCATGCGTTATCAATCCCCTAATATTGATGAGAAGCTAGAAAAACTGCGAAAAGAACGAGTCGCACAATATATCATTTTACCATTATTTCCACAATACGCATCGGCTTCTACTGGCTCGGTACACCAAAAGGTCATGTCTATTGTCAGCAAGTGGCAGAGCATCCCACCCATTACCATGATTCATGGCTACCATGATGATCCTGCATTCATACATGCGTTTGCTGAGATTGGCAAAAACTATCAACCTGAAAAATACGACCACATCTTATTTAGTTTTCACGGAGTACCTGAGCGACATCTTCGTAAAGCAGATGAATGCAACCACTGTCTCAAAACACCTAATTGTTGTGATCACCTAACCGACAAAAATCAATTTTGCTACGGCGCACAGTGTGTAGGTACTGCACAGGCCCTTGCTAAAAAACTAGCTATTCCAGCCGATAACTATACGATTTGCTATCAATCTCGTTTAGGAAAAGAACCGTGGATGCAGCCTTATACGAGTGAGGTATTAGAAGAATTAGCACATAAAGGAATCAAAAGAATCTTGGTTTTTTGTCCTGCTTTTGTTGCCGATTGCCTAGAAACTATTTTTGAAATTAGTGTGGAATATCAAGAGGAATTTGAAGATGCAGGTGGGGAGAAAGTACAGTTAGTAGAAAGCTTAAATGCCCATCCTTTATGGGTAGAGGCTTTGAAAGGAATGATATTAAGGCATACACATTAATGGTTTTGATTAGCGATGACGCTGGCGGCAACTCGTCGGACGTTTAATCGTAAATCGTTCAAACGCCTACCGCGTTATACCTTTGTAAAAACGACACATTTTATAATAAACAATGCATCATGAAAAGGTTCGAGGCGGCATTTTGGGAACCATAAAAGAAATGAAAGTACATCTAAGAGCTTTCATAAAAGGATCCAAGAGAAGATGAAGTGCATATAAGAGTTGTCTTCGACAACAGTCTCATTCAATCATTCAGTCAACCACTCATTCACTCATTGTCTACCGCGTGAGGGATAGTAGCGGTAGCTTGCTGAAATGGCTGCTTTTGTGAAGCTATGCCTAGCGGGGCTGACAGCGGAAGACA
>JAHDCM010000348.1 GCA_020629895.1 Bacteroidota bacterium | reverse complement strand
GCTGAACTAGTGGCTATGAGGCAACTACAAGCGGATAGCCCGACCCCATTTTTGTTGAAAAAGAGGTGTACGCCAGCGTCTCGCTGGTAGCATCTTTTTCAACAAAAATGGGGACACGCCCAATGAATGATAATGGGGTGAATAATGCCTATTCTTTTCCAATTTGTTTGATAACAATATGTTTTATTTTGTCGTTCTTATCCAGTTCGATTTGATCAATCACAATTTTGCAGGAGCCTACAACAGCCAATTGTAGTAGATAATCTTGCAGATTAGTGTTTTGTTCTTTATCAGAAATAACGGCAGAGATAAGCTGTTCTTTAGGGTTTGCGAAGACACTTTCGAGCTTTTTTTCTACTGCCATTCGATCTTTATGATTGGTCGGATTGCTATACAATTCGAGGTCATTGGCCAACGATTCTTTACTAAATCTTTGAGGTAAGGGCTTGCGAATGGGCTTCTTTTTTTTAGGTGTCGATTCTTTTTTAGGTATTGTTTTTTCCTTCGGCTCCTCAATTTTAGGAGGCGTAGAAGGGACTACTTTACTGTCCTTAGTTTTAGGAAGAGCTTTAGGAGTAGGTGTCGATTCTTTTTTAGGTATTGTTTTTTCTTCTTTTGGCTCACTTGTGGGTGCTGCTTTAGGAATCGTTGTAGGGGGCTTTGTTTGGGTGATTACTGGGGTTTTCTTAGGAATATTAGGTATGGGTGTTTTGACAGGAATAATTTGTTCTTTAGGAGGTGTGGGTACCGACTCAGCGATAGGAAGTGGGGGCGGTTTAGTAGTTTTTTTCTTTTTTACGCCTCGGTCTTCATCTGTTGGTTGAGGTGGGGGCGGAACAATGATTTTTTCGGTAGTGGTTCGGGCAGCATTTTTACTGATGCTTGTTTTTCCGCCTATTGCTGGAGTTTTGGGAGGTGGTGAAGCTTGCGCGATAGGAGCCTTAGGAGGCCTATTAATGGTAGGACTAAGAGTGGGAGCATTTGGAGGGGGAGGTGTTTCTGTGATAGTGGGTTTAGGTGTAGGAGGCGGCAATGGAATAGAGGGGGTAGGGGGCGTTGGTGTAGAGCTTTGCGCGGTAGTTGAGGCGGGTGTGGAAGGAGGAACAGGAATAGATGGAGAGGGGGCAGTTGGGGGCGCAGTTTGGGCGATCGTTGGGGCAGGTGTAGGAGGAGAGGGAGGAGGAGATGAAGCAGTGATATTAGGTGAAGTATTATTATTGTTGTTTGATTGAGGGGGGAGGGGTTTGGACGTTGGAGAGCTGGTAGGGGGATTGGGTGGAGGAGCTTGCGCGCTGGTATCTCGTTGAGCAGTGTAAGGCTGGCTATCGGGCATTTTTTCGCTAGAGCCTGTATCTTCATCAGTGGTATTGCATGAGAGGATGCATCCAAAAATCAGTAAAAGACAACTGGTCTTGATCAACCGGTGTAGTGCTGTAAGCGAGATACGGTGTATAGTAGATGTATTGTTTTTTGACATAATCAAGTCTATTTGAGTTGGGATGTAATATCGTTAATTTTGGACTACCTCAAGACTTGTAATTTTTTCAGCTTGATTAGTAGCCACATCTTTAACTGTAATGCTTGGTTTGGTGATGCTTATTTGCAGTAAATAGTCTAAGATAGAAGAAAATTCTTCTCCTGTATTAGTAACAGTCACCGAACAGTCAGGTATAAAGTGTTGTTTGACAAATGTTTCCATAAATTGGCTACGTTCTTGGTGTTTTTTCAACTGATGGTATTGGTCAAACTTACTTTGAATCTGACTGACTAATGGAGCATTGTTTTTTGACGTACTGGTCTCTTTTTTATCCGAATTGGATGAAGCGGCAGTATTTGCTGGCTCTTCTTTTTTAGAAGTAACAGGCTTCACCTTTCTGGGCTTCATATCATCCTTATCAATAGGAATCTGTTTGGTGGCGATACGAGTTTCTTTTGAGCTATTGGTATCGACACTACTTGTAGTGGGTTTAGGGCTTGTTGGAAAGGGAGTATCTGCTGTTAAGTGATTACTTTTTGGGCTTGTATTTTGGCTTTCTTTTTTTGAGCTATTGCTATCTTCTGACGCGCAACTGCAATAAAGAAACAAAGAACCACATAAAATAATAACACTAAAATAATGAAATAAACTAATCTGACGGTAGTGTTTGTCCATAAACTTTTTATTTGTGATGAAAAAATGATGGGGATTAACGATCCAATTCGAATATTAAGCCTACTTGTAAGTTTAGGTGACGGGTAGTTATTTTGTTGCTTTGTTCCAAAAAGCTATTGTACTGAGAATAAACACTTTTGCTTGCTCCTTCTTGGATAACATCAATGATTTCTTCGTTAATAACTCCTTCTTTTTTTAATGTCTTTAGGCCTTGTATATAAGATAAACCCCCTCGCAATTGCAAACGATTGGTCAGGGCAAGGGAGAACCCGCCCTCAATGACAAGATTAATGGGGCGTTCTATCTCTTGTGTAAGAAATCTAAGGTCGTAACTTTCCACATTATAGAAGTCGTAATCATAAAGGTCATATTGGGCCAATACATCCGCTTCGGCTTCATTTTTAGGACTAAGACTATGAATAATAATATCGTCGTCGAATGTTAAGACTTTATGCGGATCTTCCGTTAGAAATATATGGTATTCATTTTTAGTTATCAGTTTATCGAAAGTGATAGAAGCACGCGGTTTGAGTGGTATTTTGGCAAACTGCAAGCCCGCACCCGCATATACTCCTATTCGTTCATTTAGTGGACGTTTGAATTGTAAGCTAATAGCTGCTTGTAGAATGGGAAATTGGTATTTTTCATTAATGACTTCGGTATCAAGGGCTCTATTTTTAAAGGGGTCTTCATCTACATCTACGCTATCAAGTATCGTAAAATTATAAGGGGAGTTATAAGAAAGATTTGTATTATAAGAACGATAGGTGATGCCTCCACCAATTCCCCAGTTGTTATTAAAGAAATAGGATATGCCTAACTGTGCCGTAGGTGAAATACTAGTACTAGCTTGAAGCCCTGGGTAGGAGTTAGATATATTACTAATATCTACTTGGGTGTTACCAAGATCAATACCAACACGCAGATTGGCAAAAAGCCCCCTACCTTCAAGTTGCCCAACCATCTGTCGGTACTCTTTTCGTTCTTTGCGGATCATTTTTTTTTCAGGCTCCTTTTCGGTTGGTTTTTTCTTTTCTTTTGGTTGCTTGGCTTTCACCTTTACGCGAGTAGGCTTTTTGGTAGCAGGCAAATCTGCTAAGTCTGGCTGCTCTGTTTCCTGTTTGGCAGGTGGTGGTGTTTCAATAGGAATTTCAGGTGTTGGGACATCTACTACTTCGGGCGTCGGAATAGCTGCCGCTTCAGGTGGTGTTGGAATAGCTACTACTTCGGGGGCTATCACTTCAGGCGGTGTTTCTATTTCGGTAGGAAGCACTGGATTCTCAATGACAAGACGGTCATCTAAATGGCGAATATTATCAATCGAAAATTTCTTTAGCGATTTAGAAAACCGAATACTAAACACTAGCGGAAACGCTTCACTCATAATCGTTTCTTCTTTTGTATAACCGCTAATATATTTCGTGCATTTTACATCAATTCCGTAATCACTAGTCGAAAGAATATAATAAGGAGAACTAATAAATTCTTTGCCTTCTAAACTAATCACCACACCTTCTGGATAATAAGTACTCATCGTCTGCACATAATTGCCCACTTGCAAATAAGTCGCTTCTACATCAGGCATACTACCATCATTATAAACTTCGACCTGTTTGTTTGAAAACAAACTCAAAAAAGTATTGACATAATCGTCAGAGATCGTTTGGGTATTTTCTGTCAATGTTCCATAAACTACATACCGTTGTAATAGTCGGTTTGCCTGCTCTTCAATTTCACGCTGTTGAGCAGGGCTAAAGTCTTGTGCAAAGACAACACAAGGCAATAAGCCAATTAGGAAAATAAAAAAAATGGGTATAAGGTATTTCATATTTTCAGAGTATAAAATTTTTATTTTGGGCGTGTCCTTTTTTCGCCTCGCCTGTCAATGCGTAAGCGCATCGACAGGTACGAGACGAAAAAAGGTCGGGCTATCCACTTGTAGTTGGCTCATAGACAAGGTGTGCTGCTAAACGCCTAGCAGTGTCTTCCTTCGTCAGCCCTGCTAGGCGAAGCATCACTACCTTTCTATTTTGCCAAGCTACCGTTACTATCCCTCACGCGGTAGCCAATGAGTGAATGAGTGGTTGACTGAATGATTGAATGAATTAGGCTGCCGCCAGCGTCATCGCTGGTGGTTTACCCGACAAATAACAGCCTCTGGCTGTTTACCTTATCTTACATATTGTACATTATTAAATGCATTGCTTTTACAAAGGTATAACGCGGTAAATGTGCGATG
>JAHDCM010000347.1 GCA_020629895.1 Bacteroidota bacterium | reverse complement strand
GAAATAGCGGCTTCGTGAAGCAAGGACTAGCGGGGCTGACAGCGGAAGACACCGCTAGGACTATGCAGAACAAGTGGCTATGAGGCAACTACAAGCGGATAGCCCGACCCCTTTTTGTTGAAAAATAGGTGTCGGCCAGCGAAACGCTGGTGACATCTTTTTCAACAAAAGGGGATACGCCCAAAAAATAATAATATCTTGTATGCAAAAAGTGTGTATTGCTGCGAGAAAATGCTTAATTTTCAGAAGAATAGCTATTATGTTTTAATTGATAGTGTATTGTCAGAAAAAAGTAAAAAATAAGTGAGAAAAGATCGTTCCTTTTCCAAAAAAATGAATTATCTTCCAATCCGATATTTTAAAGAAGAGAATGACCATGTATCAGATGCAGATCCCAGTTTTTTCAAAATTACCCAAGACAGGAACGACTATTTTCTCTACCATGAGTCAGTTGGCAGAGGAACATCAAGCAATAAATTTATCACAAGGCTATCCTGATTTTGATTGTTCGCCAACATTAATAGACCTCGTGTATAAGTATATGCAGGCGGGACATAATCAGTATGCTCCTTTGGCGGGTGTATTGTCACTTCGGGAACAAATTGCGAAGAAGGTAAATAGCATGTATGAGGCGGATGTTGATCCGCAAACCGATGTGACGATTACATCGGGAGCCACACAAGCTATTTTTACTGCTATTACTTCGATGATTCGAGAAGATGATGAGGTGATTGTTTTTGAGCCGTCTTATGACTCCTATTCACCAAGTATTTCTTTGAATGGGGGACGACCTATTTATATCCGCTTACAAGCTCCTGATTTTCATATTCCGTGGAAGGCAGTGAAGAAGGTGATGACCGCGCGCACGCGTATGATTATCATTAATACTCCCCATAATCCGACGGGTAGTATCTTGAGTGCAGAGGATATGGAAGAATTACACCATATTGTGAAGGATAATAATATACTATTGCTGTTTGATGAGGTCTATGAACACATGGTTTTTGACCAAAAACAACATTTAAGTGTACTCAAATATCCTGCCTTGCGAGAGCGAAGTTTGGTGATGTATTCGTTTGGAAAAACGTTTCATAATACAGGCTGGAAATTGGGCTATTGTATTGCTCCTGCTTACTTGATGAAAGAATTTCGGAAGGTGCATCAATATCTAATCTATTGCGTGAATACACCGCTACAATATGCCTTGTCCGAATATTTGGAAGATGCTAGTCATTATACGGGTATAGGGGAAATGTATCAGGAGAAACGTGATTTGTTTTTGGGGATGCTAGAAAAGAGTCGTTTTTCTTTTGTTCCAACACAAGGAACCTATTTTCAAGTATTGGATTATTCGGCTATTTCGGATGAGAAGGATATTGATTTTGCAAAACGACTGACGAGTGAACACAAGGTGGCGTCTATTCCTTTGTCTCCTTTTTATAGCAAAAAGGTAGATCAACAGATGTTGCGTTTTTGTTTTGCCAAAAAAGAGGAAACCTTGAGACAGGCTGCACAGATTTTGTGTACCTTATAACACGTCTATGTTATGGAAAAAGAATTGCATCTTAGTTTGGTTCAAGCTAATATTGTTTGGGAAGATATTGCGGCTAATTTAACACATTATACAACGCTTTGTGAAGGAATTGAGAGTAGTGATGTGGTGATATTGCCCGAAATGTTTCAAACGGCGTTTACCATGCAGCCCCAAAAAGTGGCAGAACAAATGGAAGGTGCGTCGATGGAGTGGATGGCGCAGTTGGCTGCACGGGTGAATGGTGTGGTAACAGGAAGCTTAGTGATTCAAGAAGGAGAACATTTTTTTAATCGCTTGATTTGGATGCTGCCTAATGGCACCTATCAATATTATGACAAGCGACATTTGTTTCGGATGGTAGGAGAGGAACAAGTTTTTCAAGCGGGTCAAAAACGCTTACTTGTTGAATGGAAAGGCTGGCGCATTTGTCCGATGATTTGCTATGATTTGCGGTTTCCAGTATGGTCGCGCAATCGCAATGATTATGATGTGGCTATCTATATCGCTAATTGGCCCAACCAGCGAAGTTATCCGTGGATGCAGTTATTGAAGGCGAGAGCTATTGAAAATTTGGCTTATGTGGTAGGGGTGAATCGAGTGGGGCATGACCAAGATAGTCATTATTATAGTGGGCATAGTTGTGTCAATAATTATAAGGGGGAGGTGCAGACGCTATTGCAACATAAGGAAGGCCTTATTGAACGGCACATTGCTTATGATGCGTTACAGCAATTTCGAACCAGTTTTCCCGCTTGGATGGATGCCGATGATTTTGAAATAAACGTATAAAAAAAGCCGATCAAATAATTGATCGGCTTTTTTTATATTAATTCACTATTTACAAAGACGCATATTATTCGTCTTCTAAGATATTCTCAATTTTAGTGTCGGCAGCGTCGGTTGCGCTACGCTCTGAACGATCTGGTAAAAATAGATTGGCGGAAATTGCCATGAAGAAAATGGTTACCATCAAAATCCAAGTCGCACGATTTAAGAAACTATTCGTTTGTTGAACTCCTCCCATTGCGTTGCTCGCACCACCGCCAAAGCCAGCACCAAGTCCGCCTCCTTTAGGGTTTTGTACTAATACTATGAGGATTAAAAAAATGCTCAACAGAATAATCAATAACATCATAAAAGTGTACATCAGTCTACTATTTTAGTAATTCATCAATTTTGCCTGCAAAATAAGGCCTTTTTTCTGGATATTTCAAGATAAGTTGCCGATAAATATTAATTGCTTTATCCGTATGCCCTTGTCGAGCATATACTTTTGCCATTGTTTCTGATAAAATAATCGGTTCGGTGTCCGAATCTTCGGGCTTTCCCTTCACCACCAACTGATCAATATCTTCATCAACATAGCGGCTTACATAATCTTTTATTTCTCGTTCATCTTCTTCCGATAAGGAGGCTACATTGGCAGTTGTCTGTTCTTTTTCGACTATTGGAGTACCATTATTTGCCTGCTGATAGGCATCCCCCTCCCAGCTTTCCAACGATTGTTTACTTTGCTGGTAAGCATCTACCTTTTGCTGGAGTAATTGTAGCAAGTCTTCATCTTTTGCTACACTTTGTTCAATCTCTTCTTGCTGTGCATATTGATCGTCCAATAATTTCTTTAAGGCAGCCAAATCGGCATCTACATCTGCCTTTATCGCCTCTCCAATGAGATGCATATTTTTATTCTTCGCATTTCCCTTTAACAATTCCTTTTGTTCTGCTTCCAATTGGTGCCGTTCTAACTCAATTTCGCGTTCTACTTTGGCAATTGCTTCAGCGGTGATAATAGCTGTGTCTAAACGAATTTTGCTAGTATCTTGTTCATCCACTTCCACCAATGTTACTTCTTGCGCTACATGCGTTTCTATCAAATCCTCTTCTTTTTCTTCTGCTGCCAATACAATATTGGCGGCTGTCTCCTGTTCCTGAGGGATACTCAACTGCTTCAATTGAGGCTTTACATCCTCTGTCTCTGTTGGTAGCGGCACCTGTACCGATTCTTCGTCCATTTCTAATACGTCGTTATGATTTACAGATGACTGCAATGTTGTTTGTATAGGAGGTAGATCATCAGCAAGAGGCATTCGATCAAAAAACAAGTAGCGATACAACACTTCTCGATTTGGAATAACAGTTGCCACTTTCGATAATACCGTTTTTAAATTCCGTACCCCTTCATTTTTCGCTTTCTTGGCTAGTAAAAGGTGAGCCGTTTGAAAATAGGGATAGGTCGTTGCCAATTCCTGCACTTGCTCAAAAGAAAGTCCTTCTATTTCATGGAGCTGTCGAATAGCTTGTTGTATCTGATGCTTATACATAATTCGGGCTTTACGGGACGCTTAATAGTGAGGTGAATGTAAACAGACTCGCAAAATAGTAAATTTATGACTTTTTCTAATGATTTTGAACTACCAATTATTAAATGCTTTATTAAAAACCGACTCAACGAGGTCATCTGTTATCTGATCAATCAAAGTTTGTTCCACATCCGACAAACTCACGTTTCTATCAAAATCTTGCGAATTTTGGAAAGTATCCGACCACGATTCATCCGACACATTATTGATATATTCTACCCGAATACTAATCGTAAGACGATTGAGTGCCGACTGGTCATTGGCACCAGCAGCGGCATAGGTGACATTGTAGTTGGTTACAGCTCCACTAAACTCCAAATCGCCGCCTGTTTCCTCCAAATCCAAACGCGTAGCCCCCGTGAATTTATCCTTCATCTTTTCGATCAAGGTTTGGCTTAACGTTGGCTCAACAATCGTTGCCAAGTTGGGAAAATCGCCAATACTCACCGATTTCACTTCCGCACTAATACTCGTACCTGTAAACGAATAAATGCCGCAAC
>JAHDCM010000346.1 GCA_020629895.1 Bacteroidota bacterium | reverse complement strand
CCTTTGTGAGTTTTCAATTACGAAGTGGTTGATCATGTAAAATGGGCTATCGCGTGAGGGATAGTAGCGGTAGCTTGGCGAAATAGAAAGGTAGTGAGGCAATGACTAGCAGGGCTGACGAAGGAAGACACTGCTAGTCATTGTTGCCGAACACCTTGTCTATGAGGCAACTACAAGTGGATAGCCCGACCTGAAGTAGGGGTGGGGGAACTGGCGACTGGAAGGATGGAGGTAACAGGCATTGCTGTGAACCGCCAGTTCCCCCACCCCTACGAAAGGACACGCCCAAAAAATAAACAATACCCACCATTTTTTTATTCAAATAGCTTTGAGAAGAGACATTAAATTACTATTATAGCCGACTGCAAAACGACAAGCTGCATGAAACTAGATTTATCGAAAGGAGTAAATATCCTTGTTGGCGGAGAAATAGGACGCTATGACACTATTCCACTAGAGTTTTTTATCCGACTGGCGCAAAATTTCCAAAATTTACTGTTTACCCTAGCTAAGTTTGAGGTAATAACGGAAGGCGGTATTGACCTTAATAATTTCCGTATCGAACTCGCAGGCTTTGGCAATGGAAAGGCAATTCCACAATTTGTGTACACCAAACGTATGCAGGGAGTTACGAGTGGCGATGTGGTAGAACAACGCGAGTTGGTCAATGAGTCTTTTGACCAATTAATGGCCATTGCCAATAAAGGAAATTATAACAAACTGAAGGATATTTATAGAGGGCCTTACAAACGAAATCATATTGTTGAAGATTTATTTCGCTTTATTGGTGGTTTTGGTACAACGCCTGTATCTTTTGTAAATATCAACAAAAAAGGGGAAGCCAAACCAATATATCAAGTGCGCCGCTTTCATCGAGAAATGAAAGATCAATTGAAAACAGCGATCATTGATAGTCGAACTGATTCGTTTGAGGAATATTATGCGTTTGCGAAAGTAAAAGTAACGAATAAGGGAGGGAAGATAAAAAATCGGATTCAGGAAGTATTTGATAATCAAGAGTCTGAGTTGGCATTATCGTATGCACCTGATGAAATTGTATTTAACGATAAGGTGTATGCACTCAATAGCCCTTTGCGTTGTTTGTACGAAAAAGAGAATGAGTTTTATGTCATTAAGTCGGAATTGCTAGGAATTATGGGAACAGGACACACGGAGGAAGATGCGGAGTATAACTTTTTTCAAGAATTTGATTTTATTTATACCCGTTTTACAGATTTGCCTTTCGTGAAATTATCTCCCGAAAATAAAAAAGTTAAGATTTTACTGGACTTTCTTGTAAAAAGCGTAGAAGAGCATGGCAACAATTAATGCAAACGTAGCATTTAAAAAGCTGCGTGAAAAAGGGTTTACTGTATCAGATCAAAAATATAGTGATTTTAAATACTTTGAATTTTATCATAACGATCAACTCATTTTACATACAAAGTTGACGCGTGGTAAAGAAAGTACACTTGGTGAAGAGGTTATTCGCCAAATGACCTTTCAATTGAAGTTAAATCGCGAAGAACTTTTTGAGTTTCTGGAGGGCGAAATGACACAAGAAGAGTATGTAGAATTGTTGATTGAACGGGGTGTTATTAGTGAGGAAGGAGAATAACGGCTTCGCTGATCGAACAGTGTCCCTTCGACAACACCTTACGAACTCTACTCTACATGTCTCAAAATTGAAAAGACCGCTTCACAGAGAAAAAATATCTCCGTGAAGCGGTCTTTCAATATATATTAGCAAAAGAGGCTGTCTACACATCAATATTTGCATATTTGGCGTGTGTTTCAATAAACTCTCTACGTGGTGGCACCTCATCACCCATCAACATCGAAAAGATGCGATCTGCTTCGGCAGCACTATCAATTGTCACCTGTCTTAAAGTACGTTTGGAAGGATCCATGGTTGTTTCCCAAAGCTGCTCTGCATTCATCTCTCCAAGTCCCTTATACCGCTGAATACCTACTTTTGCATTTTCATTTGCTCCTTTTAATCGCGCAACTGCCAAATCGCGTTGATCATCATTCCAACAATACTCCATTTGCTTACCGCGCTTCACCAAATACAACGGAGGAGCCGCAATATACACATAACCATTTTCAATTAACTCTTTCATTTGGCGGAAAAAGAAGGTTAGAATCAACGTAACAATGTGGCTACCATCAACATCCGCATCACACATAATAACGATTTTGTGATAACGTAGCTTGGTAAGGATCAACTCTTTAAGCTCATTGTGATAGACTCCTAATGCTTGGAAAATTTGTTTAATCTCCTCATTCGAATAAATCTTATGATCCATTGCTTTTTCGACATTCAGAATTTTACCACGCAAAGGCAAAATCGCCTGAAAATTACGATCACGCCCTTGTTTAGCCGTTCCACCTGCCGAGTCTCCCTCTACTAAGAAAATCTCACATTTTTCAGGGTCTTTATTCGAACAATCCGACAATTTACCTGGCAATCCACCACCCGACAAAGCCCCTTTTCGCTGCACCAATTCACGCGCCTTACGAGCCGCATGACGCGCACTAGCCGCCAAAATCACCTTATCAATAATCTGCTTCGCTTCTTTGGGGTTTTCTTCGAGGTAATTAACCAAACCACTTCTCACAGCCGATTCTACAATACCCTGCACTTCCGAGTTACCCAATTTTGTTTTTGTTTGTCCCTCAAACTGTGGCTCAGGCACTTTCACCGAAATCAAGGCAGTAAGCCCCTCTCTAAAGTCCTCTCCACTAATATCGAACTTCACCTTTGTAAGCAGTTTGTTTTTATCGGCATAACTCTTAAAAGTACGTGTCAACGCCTTTCTAAAACCCGATACATGCGTTCCACCTTCAATCGTGTTGATATTATTCACATACGAATGTACATTTTCGTTGTAACTACTATTGTATTGAAAAGCTACCTCTACCGCCACTTTTTCCTTATCCTCACTCATATAAACCGGATTCTCCAACAAGGGCGTCCTAGTACCATCTAAGTAGGTCACAAACTCAGGAAGTCCACCTTCCGAATGAAATTCTTCGCGTCGTACGTTTCCTGCTTCATCTTTATCACGTTCATCAATCAATATCAAACGTACTCCCTTATTCAAAAAGCTCAACTCTCTTAGACGAGCAGCAAGTGTGTCGTACTTATACTCCAAAACATTAAAAATCTCACTATCAGGCTGAAAAGTCACCGTAGTACCTTTTCGATCAGAAGTTCCAACCTCCTTCACGGCATACATAGGCTTTCCTTGCTGATACTCTTGCTGATACATTTTCCCATCACGCTCTACTAAAGCGGTTAAATGAGAAGACAATGCATTCACACAACTCACCCCCACTCCATGTAATCCACCAGAGACCTTGTACGAATCCTTATCAAACTTACCTCCAGCATGAAGCACCGTCATTACCACTTCCAATGCGGATCTTTTTTCTTTTTTGTGCATTGCCACTGGAATACCTCGTCCATTATCTCGAACCGAGATACCATTTTTCTCATTAATAATCACCTCTATATCGGTACAATAACCCGCCATTGCCTCATCAATCGAGTTATCAACTACTTCATAAACAAGGTGATGTAATCCTTTTACACCTACATCACCAATATACATGGCAGGACGCTTACGAACCGCTTCTAATCCCTCTAAAACCTGAATACTATCCGCTCCATAATTCTTTTGCATAAAATATTGATATTTAATTGATTACGCTTTAAATAAAAAAAGCAATACATACTACAAAAATACAAAAAATTTTGCAGAATTCCTAATATTGCAAAGCACTGATTATCAATGACTTACTCGCAGAAAATAGGTGGATAAAAATAGACTAGTTGAGGCTTGATCAATAGTTGTCAATCTATAGTCAATAGAAGGGATTCAGGCACCTCCTAACATTTAGAATATTTCCACTAATTACACAATATCCAATCATCATTATCTGGGTGTGCCCTTCCATACTAGGAATTGAGGGAAGTAAACGAATTAATCCAAGAAGCGATTAACCTTCAATCCTTCAGTCCTTAGCTCCCTCAATCCCTAGTATTCCAGGTCGGGCTATTCGCTTGTAGTTGCCTTGTAGACAAGAGGTTCGGCTATATTTGCTGGCAGTGTCTTCCTTCGTCAGCCCTGCCAACAAAAGCCTCTCTCTCTTTCTACTTTGGCAAGCTACCGCTACTATCCCTCACACAAAAGACGTTTGAACGATTGATGATGAAACGTGTAATGGAGGTGCCGCCAGCATCATCGCTGGTGGCAACTTCATTTATTTAAGATTGCTTTCAATCTTCCTATAAATTACGAATTTTCGCTTAGAAACCCTATTTTTAGTTCATAAACAAAATCAATATAATAACAATCATGAAACACGCTGAGTTTAACTGGTATGCCCCCGATGGACAACAAATTTAT
>JAHDCM010000345.1 GCA_020629895.1 Bacteroidota bacterium | reverse complement strand
GCTCCCATTTCAAAGGTGATATTTCCACCTGCCATAATGGTTTGGTGTGTCATATAACTATTATCCCATTCTTCACCATTGAGCCATGCTTTTTGGATGTATTTATTGGCTTTAGAAACTCCTTTGGCAATAACTGAAAATTCCTTTCCATTTTCAAGATGAATGGTCGCCTTTTCAAATAGTGGAGAGCCAATCGCATATTGATCACTAGCAGGAGTGACAGGATAAAAACCCATAGCACTAAAAACATACCAAGCAGACATTTGCCCACAATCTTCATTGCCCGACAAGCCATCGGGAGCATTAAAATAGAGATCGTCCATAATGTTGCGCACGCGGGCTTGGGTTTTCCAAGGTTCGCGGGTATAATTGTAGAGATAGGCAATATGATGACTTGGTTCATTGCCATGTGCATACTGCCCAATAAGCCCTGTAATATCTACCTGCTTTCTTCCTGAAGTAGCAGAGTTGGCAGCGAATAGCTCATCTAATTTGCTACTCAATGCTTCTTCTCCTCCTAGGTAATCCATGAAACCTTCAATGTCTTGCGGCACATAAAAACTGTATTGCCAAGCATTGGCTTCTGTATAATTAAAGTTCACTTCGGCAGGGTCGAACGGTGCAAACCAACGGTGATGCATTTTGGCGCGCATAAAACCCGTGTTGGGGTCAAAGACATTTTTCCAAGACTGCGCGCGACGAAGGTAGTGTTGATAATCATGCTTCTTACCCATTGCTTTCGCCATTTGGGCAATGCACCAATCATCATAAGCATATTCGAGGGTCTTCGCGACCGATTCGCCCTCTTTATCGGCAGGAATAAAGCCTAACTTTTTATAACTCTTCAATCCTAATTTATCTTGAATGGCACTAACCTTCATCGCCTCCAATAAATACTCGGCATCATACTCGGCAATACCTTTGATATAGGCATCGGCAATGACAGGAATGGCATGATAACCAATCATACAGCCCGTGTAATTTCCTGCGAGTTCCCAAATCGGGATAATGCCTCCTTTGTCGTATTGATCGGCAAAGGTTTTGATAAACTCATTGGTGCGTTTTTGTTGGGTAAGGGTAAATAAGGGATGGGTGGCGCGGTAGGTGTCCCACAAGGAAAATACAGTATATTGATTACGATCTTTAGCAGTATAAATTTGCTTGTCCATACCGCGATATTGCCCATCTACATCACTAAAAAGGTTCGGATTGAGAAAGGAGTGATAAAGGGCAGTGTAGAAGGTACTTTGTTGGTCGGGCGTACCTCCTTCAATGGTGATTTTACGTAACTCTTTTTCCCAAGCTTGTTGTGTTTCGCGCTTGGTTTTTTCAAAGTCCCAATGCGGTATTTCTGTCTCCAAGTTCTTTCTAGCTGCTTCGACACTAACGGCCGAGATACCTACTTTGACCAATAGTGGTTCGTCGCTTCTGTTTTCTTCATCAAGGATGACGATTGTTCGCACGTCTTCTCCTTTGTATTCTCTTGCCTCATTGGCTTCTTTTCCATCTATAAACATGCGGGCAAATGCGGGTTGTGAAAACTGCGCCACAAAATAAATGTGTTGCTCGGTTGCCCAGGCATTGGAAATGCGATGTCCGACTAATTCAACGGCGTGTTCCCCTAGTCCTAATAAAAAGTTGACTTCTGAAGAGATGACTTTATCGCGATGTGCTAGGTCGAGGATGACATGGGCGGGTTTGTCTTTTGGAAAGTGATAACGGTGAAAACCTGCACGCGGTGTCACCGTTAAATCGACTTGTACTTGTGGGTCTTCCAAGAATACGCTGTAATAGCCCGGTTCAGCAACTTCTTTTTCATGCTTGTACGTGGAGCGATAGCCTTTCCTCCCATCAGCACCGTTATGTACGGTAGGTTGGTCGGTCATGGGCATCAATAATATATCTCCGTAGTCGGATACACCTGTCCCACTAAGATGGGTATGAGAGAACCCATAAATAATGCTGTCGGTGTAGTGGTAGCCAGAGCAGCCATCCCACCCAGTGAGGCGGGTGTCGGGGCTTAGTTGTACCATGCCGAAGGGGGCGGTTGCGCCAGGGTAGGTGTGGCCGTGGGCAGCGGTGCCGATGTGTGGGTTGACTAGGTTGGTGTATTTAAGTGCATTATTAATGCTTGGTGGAGAAGTGTTAGAGGAGATGTGTTTTTTGCTACAAGCTGTTAAAAATAGCAGAAGACCGATAGTCATTACTAATCTGTACATATTTGTTCATTGCTGTTAAAGAATGCTGCTTGACCTGACTGAAAATAACACAATTATGTGGAATAGGTACTAGAATATTGATAATTTTGGTATTTAATTAACAAACAAAAAAACAAGCAAATGAAATCCTTCCTCTTATATATCCTACTACTTTGTGTATGCTGGGGAGCCTGTCAAACGGCCACTACATATCCAAAAGAGATAAAAGTAACAACATTAGCAAAAGATTTGAAGGAGGAACTATATAGCCAAGAAAAGAACAAGCAAATGCCTAAATATGTGATACAGTTGGAAGAGCAATTGGCAGAACGAAATTGGGAGGAAGCAACAGCTACATTGGCAGCAATGCAGAAAAGTCCCTTAAATAAATTTCAACAGCATTACGTAAAT
Organism: Bacteroidota bacterium; assembly: GCA_020629895.1. Classification (GTDB taxonomy): domain Bacteria; phylum Bacteroidota; class Bacteroidia; order Chitinophagales; family UBA2359; genus JAHDHP01. The sequence goes on along the minus strand of JAHDCM010000345.1, from coordinate 1,811 downwards.
GTACGACAGGGAGACTTAGAGCGTTTAGCAGTTTCCTTAAAAGAGGAGGCAGCTACAAAAGCAAAAGCTGGCCCAACTATTCCTACGGGAGATTGGTGGGATACTTTGTCAGAACCCTGGAAAAATAAATTGCGAAAAGGAAAGGGAGTAGAGGGAGAAATGAATCAAACCAAATTGAGACGGATACTAGATCAATCCTTACTGTTTGAGGCAAATCCACTAGAAGGATTTGATGATTTGGAGCCTTTGAGTGCCTTGGGGAAATTACAGCGAATTAGTGTCAATAATAATGAGGTAAAAACATTGGAGCCACTGCGTGAACTAGGTGATTTGCGAATTGTTCACGCTGCATCTAATCAGATTAGTTCTATTGAACCACTGCGTAATAATAAAAGTATGCAAGAGTTGTATGTGGCAGATAATAAGATTGAAGATATTGACATACTGAAGGAGTTTAAACTATTGCGAGAGCTAAATATTACGAGCAATAAGGTAAAAGACTTAAGCTCCCTAAAGAATGCCGTGTACCTCGAAAAATTAATTGTCAATAATAATCCCATTACCGACCTAAGCCCTTTATCCTCATTGTCCTCATTACAAGAATTATACATTTCGCATACCAATGTCACCGATTTAAGTCCACTAGAAAAGTTGAGAAATTTGAGGATGCTCAATATCAGTAATACGAAAATTTCTAAACTTCCAAGGCTTGAAAATTGTAAGGATATAAAGCAGTTAATCTGTTTAAATCATCAATTAGATGAAGGGCAGTTGGAGGCATTTAAAAAAGCACATCCAAATTGTAAGGTAAGTGCCAAGTGACCAAATAGTCTCCAATCAACATTTTATCGTGATTTATTAAAACGATTGTAGATTTCTGATTCTCCAATCAAAACTTTTTTTATGGTTAATTCACAAAAGGAAATTCCAAGTTTATCAGGTACAGCAGCGTTGAAACAACAACAAAAGTTGATTCAAAACCCGATAACAACACTTACACAAACCTGTCGAGAATATGATGGCTTATATTCGCTGTATTTAGGTTTAGATAAAGTGGTATTAACTACTCATCCCTCTTTTGCGAAACATGTTTTACAAAAGAATAACCGCAATTATGTCAAATCAAAATTAGCAGACCCTTTTAAGGAGATGATGGGCAATGGCTTATTGACAAGTGAGGGAGAGTACTGGCTACGTCAACGTCGGCTCATTCAACCCGGCTTTCATAAACAACGCCTCAAGGAGTTGACTGCTATTATGATTGAACAAACGAATCTTTGTTTGGGGAAATTGGATCAGAAAATAAAAGAAGGAGGGAGTGATTATGTAGTAGATATCAAACCAGAAATGATGGACTTAACCATGAATGTAGTGATGCGTTCACTGTTCAGTCAAGGAATCACAGAAGAGGAACTAAAAGTAGTAGCAGAAGGGATTGATAAATTGCAAGAATACATCGTCAAACAGGTACGAATGCCCTTGATGAAGCCCTGGTTTAAATTGAGTGGGCAGCATCAATATTACCATCGTATTTTTTCACAACTCGACCGTTTGATCAATCAAGTCATTGAAGATCGCAAGCAATTGAAAGAGCGGCCAGGTGATTTGTTGACCATGTTAATTGAGTCGGTATATGAGGATACAGGGGAAGGAATGACGAATGAACAGCTACGAGACGAAAGTCTAATTATGTTTGTAGCAGGGCATGAAACAACTGCACTGACCATGACTTGGTTGTGGTATGCTTTGAGCAAACATCCAGCAGTAACCCAAAAATTATTGGAAGAACTAGATCGGGTTATTGGTGATCG